>JAPPDQ010000503.1 GCA_028875495.1 Chloroflexota bacterium | reverse complement strand
CATAGCTGCCCGGATCCTGATGGGCCACCTGGTGCTCATTCGCAGTCAGAACGAAGCGAACGTCCTTGCTCTGACTTCCCTTGACTTCGACACGATGGACTCCTCCCGAAGACCGGTCTTCGATGTCGTATCCAAGTCCTTGGTCATCTCTTGAAACCCATACAACGGATGTCGGGCATTCCGCTTCAAGCCGAAGCAAGTAGAAGCTGTAGGCCTCTGCCCTGTGTCCGACCGCCTCTCTAGCTCCCTCTCTCTCGCTCGGGGCAGGTACCAGGCTCCAAGGTGCATCGATCACAGCGAAGAGACTGGGAGGAATCTTGACGAAGGAAGGTCCGACAATTCCCGGCCAAGCTCGCAAGAGGCCGAGAAGTTGAGGGGCCGCATGTCGCAGTTGCCCGACTCTAGAGCGTGCCATCCCTTCGTCGTCGATTGTTGATGCTTCGATCACCTGCCGGACCTGATCGTGCATCAGTCCAGACTGAATGAGTAGCTCGGCGAGTTCCTTAAGGGCGCGGTCTTCGGAAAGCGTGACGGCCCGTCGGCCCTTCCTTGACAGGTAGTATCGATCCGTGTCGACGTGCAGGAGATCGAGGCGGGCCAAGACGTGAACCAGTGGAGGAATATCCTCGGGTGGGCTATCAGTCTGTGGACGGAGGGTCCTCACGAGCTCGCTGCCGGCAATTCCTGGCGGTCTCTGCGGCAGAAGGTGAATCAGACTCTGCAGCCGTCGGATTCTAGGGGCGATGAACCAGTCGGAAGAGAGATTCACGACTCGTCGTCGTCTCCTTCTCCGACCAGATAGTGCATCAACTGCTCAAGATCAGCCAAGTTTCCTTCAGGGTCTGCAGCGTCTTGTTGGAGTGGGTGAATCTCAGCTCCTCCGAGCAGTTCTTCCATAGCCTCTTGTTTACCCAGCAGCGAGGCATCGACCAGGTGGTCGATTGTGTCGTCGCCTCCTATCGTGGCTCGTAGAATGTGGATGGTTACCTGCGCATCCTCGGGAAGCCCGAGTCGATGAATTCTGTCGATTGATTGAAAGAACAGGGCAGCGTCGTAGGTCCTGTCCAGGTAAACGGCGTTATGGCAGGCACGATGCAAGGAGATAGATTCCGAGCTTGTGGCAGGGTTCGTCACCAGAGCAGCGGGGCCATCAACTGAGAGAAACTGCTCGATTCTTCGCTCCCGGGTGTCGTCTTGGGAGACATCGCCTCCGCGACGATCCTGTACCGGGTCGTCTGACGCCGGAACCCGCCCATCGACCTGGAAGACTGGGATTCCCAATTCTCTATGCAGTAGTGCACTGAAGCTGTCGAGATTGCGGATGAAGTTGCTCCAACAAACGACCTTTTCGCCATCCTCCACAAGGCCCCGTACAATCTCGAGTGCGGCGCTGGACTTGGCGGGTATGTCAGTATCGGAAAACCGGGTCAGGCGTTGCATCAAGGTGGGGTTCGTAGGCGGAATCTTGGGCAGGCGGTAGGCGTCATCCGGGTGATTGAGTAGGTCAGGGTTCGACCCTGCCTGTAGTAGCCGGATGGGGCGCGCGCGCCGCAGGGCTTCGAGTTTGTCATCCCAGGTGTCAGCGTCGTCCACGCGGTCTCTGAGCCGGTTTCTGATCAGCCTGTAGATGTCGGCCTGAGTGCCAGTCAACGGTACGCTGTGGCGCTCAATCCGGTATGCCGGTAATCCCAGTTCAGACTTGGCCGTGCGAGTTGTGAAGGGCTCAATCGAGGTGCGAACACCTGCGAAATTTCGGTCCACGCGGCTAGCAAACTCAGTTCGGCTTCCCGTCAGCAGACCGTTGGGCCACAGGACGTTCACCTGGCTGTAGAGATCCCTGGCACTGTTTGGCATCGGCGTGCCGGTCAGGATCATCCTTACGCGCGCGAGCTCTGCGATCTGGGTCAGGGCGGGAGCCCACACCCCTCCTCGAAAACGCTTGATGCGGTGCGACTCGTCAACGATCAACATCACGTTGAGCCTTTCGCACATCGCTAAGATGGCCAGGCGATCTGAGGCAGCCATGGCATAGCTCAGGAGAAGCAAATCCCCTCGGGACGCCTCCGCATACACTTCCCGGCGACGGTGGACAGCTCCTCGGACCCGAATAGGGCGAACCGCGGTTCCCACTGCGGCTGTGGTCTCCGATTCCCATGGCTCGAAGCACGCCAGTGGTCCGACTACCAGAAAAGCATCCACCGTGCCAGCATTGAGATGCAGCAGCCCGGCGGCTAGGGAGGTTACTGTCTTCCCCGCTCCCGGAACGGAGAAATTCGCCTGATTGACCGCCGCAAGCGCATGACACACATTTCTGCGTTGATGCGAGTGAAGGCGACGTTCGGGCCTCCATCCAAGACTTTCGAGTCGGGCGGCAACCTCTTCCTCGTCAATATTCGAACGTCCCGCTCTCCACGATGTGGCCTCAGCACCCGCTCGCTGCAAGCTTCGGCGACGTTCAAGGGCCAACTCAACTCCCTTGGCCGCGAGCTCGCCGTGGGAGATCCTAAATCCCTCGGCCTCAAGAAAGCTGTTAATACGGACAACGAGGTCTTGGATTCGCATCCCACGACGTGGCACTCTCCAGCCGGCATCAAGTCGGCGGCCACCGAGGACGGACTGGAAGAATCGACGTCCGTGGCGGGCATGTAGCTCGTACCCACCCGTAACGACTACTTCTTTGTCCTCAATCTCAATGTGGGCCTGTCGATCCTTCATTTCAGAGACGCTTTGTATTCCTCGAACCACGCCGACATGGCATCCACTGCATCACGGAGCGCCGACGTCTCATCAACGGCGAGTGCGGGTCCGAGGCGATCTGTACCGGCGTTGATCAGGGCATCAAGCCGGTTGTTGATTTCCTTGACTACCTTGAGCACATCTTTGACCTGCGCTGACTCGTGCCTGTCAAACGCGTCGTCGAAAATGCCCTTAACCTCGTCCTTCGGGTAGTTGGTGACCACAGGTCCAGGAGGCTCCGGCGTCCCATCGGTTTCATCGGGGTCTTCGGACTCGTCATTCACTAGTTCTGGTTCTCTGAGCCCTTGCCCCTCTGGAGACTTTTCGGATTGCTCCTCGGCATTCCGGATGCTCTCGATCACTCTGTCAAACTCGTCTCGGTCATCATTGAAGAGACGCCTAATCCGTCGAATCTCAAGGTGCGTCAGTCCGGAGCTGACCGCACCGAACAGTACGTCCAGCATTGCAGGAGCGCGATCGGGATCATCTGATTCAACGGTCCGCATGATGCGGCCCACATCCCTGAAACGCTCGATCTGGCCAATCAGCTTGTCGTAGCGACCCGCTTCTCGGAGATCCTCCAGGTACGCGTCCATGTACTTGATCGCATAGAGTTGAACGATGGCATACCCCGGGTTATTTCGCATGACGTGCTGGAGCTCGCCAGCTACGTTCGCAATGCTCTCAGGGTCGTACCAATCAATGTCCTTGTCTTCAGCGGCAGCCTTTATGGCCAGGAGGAGATTGATGTCCGTGTAGCGGACTTTGTAGTCCTCGGTCAGCTGCTCTCGTTGTTCCATCTCAAATATTGCAAGCTCGTTGATTCCGAGGTCGTCCAGCACCACTGCCTCAACGTACTCGTACCCTTCAGACCCTTCTTCTCGCTGAAGACGGCGCAGCATCGCCAGCCGTCGATTGCCATTGCGGACAGTGCCGTCGGACCTAATCCAGAAAGGCGTTTCCTGCTTGCGTCGCTGCCAGTCCTGACGAAGAGCCATATAGTCCTTGCCCTCCTTGCCTACCACGCGGCCACCATCTAGAGCCAAATCGCTGTCGAGCAAGATGGCTTCAACGCTAAGGGCATCCTCTTCGCTGTTTTCCGGGTCAAGACTGTGGCCTAACTGTTGTTCGAACAGTTGGCGTTCGGCGGAGAAGCGGCGATTGTCGATGTTCAGCACCAGGGCTGAAACCTGCACGCGCAGGACCGGGATGTTTTTCCATTCCCCCTGGACCCACAACCTCGCATTAGTGCCAGTGCGGGTAGCTGTGGAAATCAGTTCTTTACGGCCAGACACGTCCATTGGTTCCTCCCGGCTGTGGAGCATGTGAGTATTCATCAATGAGCCTTCCGAATCGCGGGGCGGCCATCTGGTACGCCAGGCTGAAGCTCGTGTGATCAGCGTCCCCAACACGAAGCTCTCCAACGTGCGACTGCCAGAACTGGTCAGCGCCAGGAACGGAGGCGGGACAAGTCTCCAGGCTGGGACGACAGACTATTACGACGTCCCATTCGCAGTTGCCCGGGCGGCTATGGGGACCCATGTGTCCATCGCTTCTGATCGGCCACATCGCGGTGATCCGAAGCTCCAGGTCGTCTAGCGCCAGGGCAATCTCTTCCCAGGCGGTTGGATTGGAAGAGTGATATGTGAAGACGATCGGGTACCGACCGTTGTGGGCCGAAAGTGCAGGACGTAGACAATCCGCAAGCCGCGCGCCGAATTCCCCTGGTTCACTCAGTGAGGCTGACTGGAGAGTCTCTCCACCTATCTTGAGGGTCGGATTCCAGGCGCGAAATGGCTCGGCCAACTCATCATAGAGGATGTAGTCGTAGTAGGGCGGATCGAAAACGAGAAGGTCGACGGTGTGCTGTATGGGAGTGTCTGCGGCTGAGGAACAGTGGATATCGACTCGGGACGCCTTTGGGGGAAGTTTGAACGGTCTCTTCTCAACCTCGCGCTTGTCGACGTTCCAGATTGAACGCTTGGCAGTGGTCGCCGTCGAGCGGATTATTCGGCTGAGGCACTGTTGCAAGGTGCCCCTACCCCCGTTTGAATGAAGCGGGTTCAGTTCGACCTGCAAGGCTGGAATCGAGTAGCCGCGGATACTGAACAAGGGAGAGAGCCGACCATAGTCGGTCGCATACGAGCACAGGCGATTGTTGGTGACAATCGAATTGGACAACGCAAGGCGAATTGCCCGTTCCGCCGCATCTGAAATGTCCTGGGACTCAATCCATGCGTGCGCTGCTCCCAGTACCAAGAGTTGGCGAGGCGTGAAGAGGTCACGGACGGCGGTGATCCCATAGCTCCTGGGCCGTGGGTCCTGCCGCTCAGTGTCGAACTCGATATCCGGTAACTTAAGAGGTACAGGGGGATTCTCCAGGAGTTCAGCCGCCAGCTCGATTGCAGCCAGATCCCGTTCTCCCGGAGTGACGAGCCTTCGCCGTTCACTATCAGGTGTTCGTTCGACGGCGATTAGCCGGAGCGGCGCCGCACCGGTTTGGAGTTCGCGATGAGAAGACCGCTTACCGCAGTCTGGACAACTGTACTTGTTCGCATCGAAGGTTGCGTGATCAAGAGGCCATCTCCTCTCGACGCCCTGAAACCGCTTTCGTGTTGGTGAACTAAGGTAGCGCAATTCGAAGGTGTCAGGATCAAAAGCAACTACTCCATAGTCTCGCACTACGGCACCGTCTTTGCCGCAATCACGGGCTAATACAAGGGAGCGGTAGAGTGGATTTGAGACGTGGCAGTTAGGACATTCCACTATCGCCAGCCAAAACGAGTGTAGGGGCTCACCGTCATCAGCCGGATAGAGGACTGAAAAGTGCTCTCGCAGGTAGGACATCATTGCGTCACCGACGGTGGCGATCTCAGAATCTTGGGCCGGTCCGAGGCTGTGGGAGACCATCATCTCGGCCGTTGGATCAACGTCCGTGCCACTTACCATCGCCCCGAGCCGCGAAGCCTCGATGAGGGTGGCTCCGCCCCCCATGAAGGGGTCGTGAACCCGCAGACCTTCGAGTAGAGGTGTTTCACTGCGGTAGTTGTCCCAGAACTCCCGTTCCGTCGAGTCAGCGCCCATGACCGAAGCGAGCAGGATCGAACGCATTACCGATGGTGGCCGGCGGGCCCACCATCGATGAGCCGCATAAGAAGGGTCCTTGCTCCTGCTATCCCCAGCCGCTACCAGGGAGACTGGCAATGCAGGAAACCTCGACTCCAGGAGCGAATGGAACGGCCCTCTATTCGGTAGAGGGCCATCCTGATGATGCACATCGCCAGAGGACTCCTCAACCTGTAGACCGAGCAGGTCCACCGCTGGTGGCCGTGAAGGAGATACATCTGTGAATCTGTAAGGCAACACTCCTCCAGACAGCTAAAGCATTTGTCGAATCTTGCCGGTCTTAGGGCCGTAGCTGTTTGCGAAGACGACTAACACATCACGAGGAATGAACCATTGCGTACCTCTGCGTAAGGCCCTCAGGCGCTTCGACCTGATGTTTCGTCGAACGGTCTCTTCACTTACATTGAGGTAGATTGCTGCTTGGGGTACGCTGAATTCCTCGGGCATGGTCAAGGCTTGATCCTAATGGTCTGGAAACCGCGCTGTAGTATACTACAGCACCTTTGTGCTTCTTCTGTCCGAGAGGTGGCTCTTGGTGGACAACTCCTGCGCCGTCGCCTCGCCTTCGGCAGTGAGTGCGACAAAGAGCGCCGGCTAGAAGCTCAGATCAGTGACGTTGATCGCTCTTGGGATACCTACGTCGAGATCGTAGAACTCGGCCAGAGAGTCATCGTAGGCTGCGACCTCAATGTCGTAGAGGGCTAAATCATCATCAATGCCGTCACCAAAAGACGGTAGAGGAAATCTGGGGAACCTCGACTGAGGCCGAAATGGGGGCAATGCAGGGTAGTACGACTCCAATCTGAATAGAGGGAAAGGGAGAACGGGCCGGCTCTCCTGCTGCAAGCCGTATGCCTTACGGGCCTCGTCGTATGCGTCCTGTACCTTTGGACAAGACGCCAAACACTGCCAGGGCAGTGTGAGGTTGGACCGATGAATGAAGTCAAAGGTCCTCATTCCCCTCTGATTCAATGCTTCCCGAACGCGGGTTGGAGAGGTCACTGAGCAGCCCAATTCCTCCGCCCGAAACCACCGCTGACAGCAGTGCCATTGGCTCTGCGGATCAACACCGCCCGAATAGTTGTAGAAGCAGTACAGAGGGGTAGCTCTATTCTGCGCCGCGTAATCTTCAAGGACGCAGATTTGCGGAAAGCCTCTTGTCTCATGCCCCAGGCTGAGATAGCGGTCCTTCTTCATGTCGAGCTTCTTTGCCTGAACCGCCAGCCGGAACCACCCCGTCGCGCCAGAGCCCAGCCACCATTCGAAATCAGTCCCCCAGAATGTCTCCATATACGAAGGGGTTTGCAGAAAGATGGACCTGGTCAGTCGCTGTCGGCAGAGGTCGAGCATCGCGAGGTCCGTGATCGTTGTTTCTCCAAAACGCACCGAGTTGAACGGCTCGGGTCGGCGTGAGAATGCCTTGATGTCCCGTAGACGATACCAAGTGGCAACAGTAAGGTCCTCTATAGTTGCCTCTAGTGGATTAACAGGTGAACTTGTCATCGACTTCACTCCTCTTGCTAGAAATCAGACGGGATCAGCAACTGTTTACATCCTCAACCCCCCGCGTCCCACAGCTCCTGCAGTGCCCTGACGAACGACCGCGCCTTCTGCTGGGACCACTGTTCCGGCGCCGGCCCGAACAACGGTACCTTTCCGTTCTGGCACTTGAAGCCCTTGAGCTGCGTCTTCTTTAGCCAATCGAGGGTGTTCCTATAGGTCGGCGCCAATTTGGGTGCATACAGCCCGTCGGGGACGTTGTAGAGCAGGCACTCTATGAAGTAGGAGGGAGCATCCTCCTTAGCGAGCACCTTCAAGTCGACGAGCCTGTTCCGGGCCGCCTTGAACATGCGAACCGTCCTCTTGAACCGCCCGCTTGTGGCCTCCTCCTTCTTCTGCCCCCGGTCATGGTGCTGCTGCGGAAAGCTGACGACCCATCGCTTTTCGTCCGGTAGGTAAAGCGCTATACCCTCCTTGTAGCTCAGCGTGACCACGAGGTCGGCGTCAGCGTGCAATTCGCCCCTCGCCAGCTTTATCGTCTTTCGACCGCTGGTCACGGCATCCCCGTACCTGTTTTTCATCACCCTCAGTGCGCGCCGTCGAAACGACTGCCAATGTTTGTGGGCAGCCTGGTGGGAAGTGTTCGCGTGCAACCGCTTTCCACTAAGATCGGCAACACTAGGGCTGAGCTTGTAGGCAAGACGAACCACCAGATCGACGTCACTGTCCTTACGGAGGTTCGTGTTGTTCTTGTAGGAGCCCTGTAGGAGGACCTCATGCTTGAACTCCGAGAGGCGATCATCAGAGGCCAAGGCGTCTCGCATGGATACGTGCGCCTGCTTTGAGGCCATCGCGGATCGGGGATGGCTCCATCTCGAAAGCTCTGATCCAGGTATTGACATATCTATGGCCGGACCGGGAGTTTGTTCGTCTAGCTCCTAGTCAAGTGTTTGAATCACTCGCCACAACCAATTCATCCAATAGCAATCGAACTCGAACTGCCCCACCAGTTCCAATATCTGCCACGCATTTTGCCTTAATGATGAACCTCTTAGCGATGCCAGCGCAATCCCCTGCGGGCGGGATCCCTTGACACCCTTCGGGACCCCTGATTGCTAAAGCACCTTCAAGAATGAAATCCCTTACAGGGGATTACACGGAGAGGGGTTGCCGTGATGGTATGGGGGTGTACAGGGAAAGGCGATTTACTGCAAGTTGTAGGTCTGGGCCGTTTCCAAGCTGGAGCCTCATCGGCATGGGCCGGCGCCGTCCCGGTCGTAGCGCAAGGACCGCCCGGCATCAACGTGTTAGCCTGCATTTCTCACCACGCGGCGAGGCGAAGTGCGTGAGAGGGCCGTCAGGACGAGGCGCGAGCCGCTTGGCGCGCGCAGGCGTACTTGA
>JAPPDQ010000488.1 GCA_028875495.1 Chloroflexota bacterium | reverse complement strand
GGGATATTGGGACGGCCAAGCCACCCGTGGAAGACCGTCAGCGCGTTCGCCACCATTTGGTCGACATCATCGACCCATCGGATGATTACAGCGTTGCGCTTTACGTAAGGCAAGCACGCGATGCGATTGCCAACGTCCTAAGGCGAGGGCGTGTTCCGATCGTGGTGGGCGGAACCGGACAGTACGTTTGGGCTTTGTTGGAGGGGTGGAACGTGCCGGAGGTTTCGCCGAACCCTTTGCTCCGGGATGAACTGCAAGCTCGAATGGCCCGAGAAGGTCTGTCCACCCTCGTGAAGGAACTCGAGGAGACCGCTCCGGCTGCAGCGAAGAGAGTCGATCTGGCGAATCCACGGAGGGTCATCAGAGCGCTTGAACTGGCACTACAGGGCCCTAACAATGAACCGGAGGGGCCGACCAGGACGCCGCCGCCTTTTCAGGCAACCGTCATCGGTATCGAGGTTGATCGCGATCGGCTGTATGAACGCATCAACGCCCGCGTGGATGCCATGTTTGAGGTCGGGTGGGTAGGGGAGGTCGAAAACTTGCTGAAGAAGGGCTACGGCCCCGATCTTCCTGCAATGTCGAGTCTCGGCTATAGGGAGATTTGTGAATCCTTACAAGAGGAAATGACACTCGAAGACGCCATTGAAGCCATCAAGACCAAAACACGTCGCTTTGCCCGGCAGCAGGGATCGTGGTTCCGCGCAAATGACGAGCGCATACGGTGGTTCTCGGACGAACGCGAGGGTCTCGATCAGGCGGTCGAGCACGCTTGTGATTCCGTAGGGAAGCGCATGGACTCGCGGTAAATGGGGTCTTCGTAGACACGGAGTGATATACTGTACCGACTTTGGATGATGCGGAGGCCGAGCTTGGAGTTCACGAAGATGCACGGCGCAGGCAACGACTATATCTATGTCGATGCGCGCGGAAAAGAAGAGGACTGGCCGGCCATATCGGAAAGGGTGAGCGACCGTCATACGGGTATAGGGGGCGATGGACTCATACTCGCGCTCGATTCGGAACACGCCGACCTTCGGATGAGAATGTTCAACGCGGATGGCTCCGAAGCGGAGATGTGTGGGAACGGCATCCGCTGCCTTGTCGGATTCGCGCTCACGAGAGGCATCGTGCCGCGGGAGACTTCCCCCGTACTGGTCGAAACCCTTGCCAGCGACCTTGAGGTTACGCCTACTTGGGAGGGCGACAAGGTGGTATGGGCGAGGGTGAGCATGGGAGAGCCACGGTTGGCGGTGGAGGATATTCCGGTCGCGCTCGATGACCGGGCCATGGTAATGGACTATCCCCTGACGGTGGACGGTGTCACGTTCGAGATCAACGCCGTTTCTATGGGAAATCCTCATGCCGTAGCCTTCATCGACGAACCGGTGGACGATATTCCTCTGTTCCTGCTCGGTCCGCTGGTAGAACATCATCCGCTCTTTCCCAACCGAGTGAACTTCGAGATCGTGAATGTCATCGACGAGGGTCACGTAAAGGTGCGCGTTTGGGAACGCGGCTCCGGCGAGACCATGGCTTGCGCCACCGGCGCGTGCGCGGTGGGCGTGATATCGCGGTTGAAGCGACGGACGAAGGGTAACGACGTTCGGATGTCGTTTCCCGGCGGGGATCTCGTTGTCAGATGGCCTGGAGAGGGCACCGTAATCCTCGAAGGACCGGTGGCCGAGGTGTTCACAGGACAAGTTTAATCTCAAATAGTTCCAATGCCAGTCCTAACGTAAACACTAGAAACCGGCCAATTCAGTAAACATTACAAAGTCTAAATATCTAATTTACACGCAAAAATACTAGTTACCCCAGTTTTGTAACAATACTAATAACACAGCATTGTCGGAATGGAGGCGAAATGAGGTTTTCGGAGCGCATGAACAGAGTCCCACCCTACCTTTTCGTGCAAATCAGCAGGAAGATCGCGGAAAAGAAGGCACAGGGCATAGAGGTCATCAGCTTCGGAATAGGCGACCCGGACATTCCGACGCCGGACTACGTCATCGACGCGCTTGGCGAGGCCTCCCACGACGCTCCGAACCACCGTTACCCTGAGTCTGAGGGTCTGCCGGAGTTTCGAGAAGGTGTGGCGGATTGGTATCAGCGACGGTTTGGCGTCAAGCTTGACTCCGAAAAGGAAGTGGTTTCGCTCATCGGGGCAAAGGAAGGGATCGGTCACGTTGCCTTTTGCTTCCTTGACGCCGGAGACATAGCTCTTGTACCGGATCCCGGTTATCCCGTTTACGCCATGGGCACCCTGTTCGCGGGCGGTGAGAGCTACATGCTTCCACTCAACGAGGAGAACGATTGGCTACCTGATCTCGACTCGATACCCGACGATGTGGCGAGCAAGGCCAAACTGCTCTGGCTGAACTATCCGAACAATCCAACGGGGGCTGTCGCGGACCTCGAATATTACCGCAAGGCAATCCAATTTGCAGAGAGCCACGATATAGCCGTCATGCATGATGCCTGCTACACCGAAGTGGCCTACGATGGCTATCGCCCGCCCAGTTTTCTACAGGCTGAGGGGGCGATGGACGTTGGAATCGAGTTCCACTCGCTTTCCAAGTCCTACAATATGACCGGCTGGCGTATCGGGATGGCCGTCGGGAACGCGGATATGATCGATGCGCTGCTGACTATCAAATCGAACCTGGATTCGGGGGTTCCTCAGGCCGTCCAGCACATGGCGATCGAGGCCATGAAGCGTCCATTGGAGTCCGTGGACGAACGAAATGCCGTCTACCAGAATCGCCGCGACCGCATCGTACCCGTTCTCAAGGACATGGGGATGAAAGTGGAATCGCCGAAGGCAGGCCTGTACATCTGGGCGGGCGTTCCAGAAGGCTATACCTCCGCCGAATTTGCAGAGAAACTCCTGGAGGATACCGACGTCCTGATGATTCCGGGCGGCAACTATGGGGCCGCGGGCGAAGGGTATGTACGCCTCTCAATCACTCTTCAGGACGAATTGATAGATAAGGCTCTCGACCGCGTATCCGGCTGGCGTCCGTAGGTGAGACGGGAACTATACTCCAACGGCGTTGGATAATCATTCCATTTTAGGGTAAAATTACTGAGTATAATGCATTCTCCTTATATAAGAGGGGGTGTCCCATCGCCCCGCGAATGATATCGACAGCTCGAAAAGCCGAGCGAGCCTTGCTAGTGAGCGCGCAGGTGTTCCGGAGACACCAAGCGCTTCCTATGCGCGCATCGCTGTCGGAGTTGGGTGAGCTGGCCCGGACCGCCGGGGCGAAGGTGGTGGGATCGCTCACTCAACAACTCAAGAAGCCCACTCATTACTACCTCGGCACGGGCAAGCTGGAGCAGCTTAAAGAGACTGTTTTAGCCAAGCGCATCGATACGGTTATATGCGACGACGAGCTGACTCCGACGCAGCAGCGTAACCTGGAGCGCGCGCTCGAAGAGAAGGTCAAGGTCATCGACCGCACGGCACTCATCCTCGATGTGTTCGCGGCGCGAGCCCAGACTCGTGAGGGCCGTCTTCAAGTTGAACTGGCACAGCACGAGTATCTGATGCCCCGTTTGGCAGGCCAGTGGTCACACCTCGAGCGACTCGGCGGCGGCATTGGAACCAGAGGCCCCGGCGAATCACAGATAGAGACCGACCGACGCTTGGTACGGAACCGTATCCAGCGCATCAAGAAGGCGCTGGGCCAGGTGAGCCGCCAGCGAGACCTCTATCGCGCGAGGAGACGGAACGAGGGCATCCCCGTAGTCAGCCTGGTGGGATATACCAATGCGGGCAAAAGCACGCTCCTAAACAGCCTCACAGCCGCAGGTGTGACAGCCGAGGACAAGTTGTTCAGCACCCTCGATCCCGTAACCAGGAAAGTACGGCTCGATTCAGGCAAGGAAGTGCTATTCACCGACACGGTCGGATTCATCCAGAAGCTGCCTCCGGCGATTGTGGCGGCCTTCCGAGCGACCCTGGAGGAGATACGGGAAGCTCGAATTATCGTGCACGTTGCTGACGTATCGAGTCCAAACCTTTCAAACCACATCGATGAGGTCGAGAGCATACTTGAGGACCTCAAAATTACTGAAAAGCCGACCGTTCTCGCCCTTAATAAGACCGACCTGCTGCCCGGAGCCGGTGATTCACGAAACGGAGACCTGCTTCCTGAGATTCTCAAGGCCGACGAACCACCCCCCGGTGTCGTTTTCATTTCCGCTACGGAACATTTGGGTCTCAAAGACCTCTTAGGCGAAGTCGAACGCCTCCTCGGTGTCGAGGAGCCCGTCGAGTCCGTCGTAGTGACCGCATAAAGAGGCCTCTTTTCGGCAGAGGCCGCACCCCATCCCCCTGTAGGGCAGTAAATTCCCCCAAATCCCCAGGCCTGTTCAAGAGTTTGGCCGTCGGTATCAGCCGGACGCGTCGTCCAGACAATCGAGAGAGGCCTATTAGGCCGCGGTGGGGGAGAGAAGCGGGCATGTTGACAGGACGCTAATAGTTCGCACTATAAATGTTATGTAAAGTTGAAATACAGTTCCGCTGCGGTTGTGACGCAATTTGACATAACATAGGCGACCTATAAATTCCGGCTCGGAACCGAAACGAGCATCATTTCCGAGTTCATGAGGCCACGTAACAGATCGACCTCGAACTTGCCCGCATCGTCGCCGTCGGCGTAGACCCTTTGAATTCGGATGGTCTGCAAGAAGTGGTCGCTCTCCTGACCAACCACCATCACGACCTGATCCCTAAAGCGGTCCACTGCGGCTCCGAGCTGCAACAGCATCTTCGATGTCCGAGATGAGGCGACCCCTGGGGTCGAGACCACCTGACTCGGTCCGGCCATCACGATAATCGCCCCGGAGCATCCGTCCATGCCGTTGGCCCATTCGGCACTGAGGGGGGATGAGTCAATCGGATCGATCTCAACGACGCTGTGCGGGATGCTGAATCCGTCCAGGGTCCGAACAATTCGGTCGGCGATAGCTCCCGCGCCGGAGTGGGCTACGAGGAGGCGTCCCTTTTCATTCCGATGAACTGCCGGCCGGGACGGCTCTGCCGGCGCTTTGTTTTCACGGGCCGGACGTTCCGTTTGGGACGGCGCCTTCGGTTCCTCGGTCGGGGGCGTTTGGGAAGCCGGTGAGGTCTGTAGGTTCAAGTCCGCCAGGCTTACGTAGTGTGAATTGCCCGCCTCCGTTACTATGCCGATCAATTCTCCGTTGCGAACCACAATCTCCAGGAATTCGGAGGCAAGACTCTCCGGAATACCTATGTCGTCAATAATGATCGCCGACGCCTCCTCCGAACCTGGAATACGTTTGCCATCGAGAAGCTCATAGAACGCCCTGAACGTCTCGGGGCGCATTGCTGCTTCAATGAGCGCTGCGGGATCGGCCTTAGCGGCCTTTTCACCCAACTCAGTCAGAGAAATGCGCGCGTCGCTATAGCCACCCTCGGTCAGGCCGTACTTCGCCGATGAATTGAGCTTCATCATGAATGCGCTGCTGGCCGGGGTGGTGCCCATGGACTTGGCAAGTCGCACCCTGTCGAAAGGCAGGCCGGCGTTCTTTTCGTGTATCGAGCGTGTGATCCCCAAGACCTCCCTGAGCATATGCTGCGGGTAAGGCCGTGAGATGCGCGTGCGCCTCTTTACAGTCTGCGAAGTTGCATCAACCATAGTTCACCGTTGAGAAAATATAGAAAAGATATTTCAGAATGTTTTCAATTTACTTGAAAAGCAGTTTATTTCTATTGAACGTTGAAAGAAAAGGCAATATCACGTTTTCAGAAAACGGTATCATGGAGCACCGATTCGGTCAATACGGCGGACGATATTCCGGGGAGCATCTTTGTGAACCGTGACTTCGAGAGCCAGGCGCGCAAGGTAACCCATTGGTTGGCACGTCGTTGAATTCCATAACAGTCTCTCAAACCCAGTTGCGTCTTGGTGCGTCGGCATGGGCTGAGAAGACCCAAGGTTGTACGTGATACCATGACAGCACGGGCCTTCGAGGTCCCTGGAAAGGACTCATCCTGAAATGAACCATCAGGCAGCAAAGACGTTCGCTATTGTCATATTCGCAGTCTTCCTGATGATCGGGCTCGGCTGCGGTACCTTTGGAGGAGACGATACCGAATCTTCGGCCGACGCCCTACCCGCCCAGCCGACGCCGGACCTCGAGAAGATAGTCGAAGAGATCGTCACAAAGATGCACGAGGATGCGTCTGCCGAGGAGATCCAGGAGCTCGTGCGGGACACGGTATCGGAAGCTCTGGAAGCCCACGAAAGTTCGACCGACGCTCCTCTGTTCCCGAAGGTCGTTGTCCACGACGACGACATTGAAGCTCCGAAGCACGTGCCCAACGAACTGGATGTAATCTGGGAGGCGTGGGAGCACCTGAACCGCGACTACGTAGACCGGGAAAAGCTCGATCCAGAGCTGGCAACGGAGTTCGCGATCAGAGGCATCACCAGCACCCTCGGCGACCCGCAGACCTCATACGTGCGCAAGGAGGTGCTTAACGGGCAGTTCGGCGACGTATTCGAGGGCGAGTTGCAGGGCATCGGCGCGCACGCCCAGATGAACGCGAGAGGGCATCTCGTAATAACATCACCCATCGAAGGCGGCCCCGCCGATCTGGCCGGAATCAAACCCGGCGACATCATCCTGGAGGTTGACGGCGAGAGCCTGGAAGGCCTTTCTACGCTGGAGGCCGTCTCCAAGATTCGCGGTCCGAAAGATAGCATCGCGCGCCTCCTGGTCAAGAAGCTCGGACAGATCGACCCCGTGTTGCTCGAAATCAAGCGCGGCGTCATTCCGTTGACGAGCGTGAAGCACCGAAGCGAGCCCGGCGAAAAGTTCATGCACGTCCGCGTGACGGACTTCTATCCGCAGACGGCTGACAAGCTGCGCGCGGTGATCGAGCGGGAGATGGAGGCCGGAGCTCAGGGGCTGATCCTGGACCTCCGAAGCAACGGGGGAGGGCTGTTGTCGTCAGCAGTCGATGTAGCAAGCCTCTTCATCGAAGACGGCTTAGCCATGTACGTAGTCGACGCAAACAAGCGACGCACGGACTATCCCATCAACACGGAAGGCCGGGAGTTTCTCACCGACATACCGATGGTCGTTCTCATCAACGGCGGCAGCGCCAGCGCGTCCGAGATCCTCGCGGGCGCCTTCCAAGACCACGACCGCGCAACATTGATCGGCGACACCACGTTCGGCAAGGGAAGCGTGAACTGGCTCCGACGTCTCAGCAACGGGGCGGGACTCTACATCACCGTAGCTCACTGGTACACGCCGGACGGCAGACTCATCCAGGGCGAGGGCGTCGCGCCCGATATCGAAGTGACCAGTCGTGACGCCCAGAAGGCCGACGTCGAACAGCTTCGCCGGGCCATTGAAGAGCTGGAGTCGATGACTGGCGGCGGGTCGATCGAACTAAGCAGCAGCTCATAAGGACCGGCACCATGGACGGCAACAAGTCAATCGCCGTCAATCGCAAGGCACGGTACGAGTACGACATTCTCGATAGCATCGAGGCGGGGCTGGTG
The DNA here is from genome assembly GCA_028875495.1 of Chloroflexota bacterium. Lineage (GTDB taxonomy): Bacteria > Chloroflexota > Dehalococcoidia > Lucifugimonadales > VXLM01 > VXLM01. The sequence goes on along the minus strand of JAPPDQ010000488.1, from coordinate 1,267 downwards.
CTGGTCGGGACCGAGATCAAGGCGATCCGGGAGGGCCGCGCAAACTTCAGCGACGCATACGCTCGTCCCGACAACGGCGAGATCTGGCTGATGAACGCCCACATCTCGCAGTACTCAGCGTCCGGGGGACAGAACAACCATGATCCCAAGCGTCCGCGCAAGCTGCTGCTTCACAAGGACCAGATCAGGCGGCTGACACGGCAAGTGGATGAGCGCGGTCTTACATTGGTGCCTCTAAAGCTCTATCTGAAGCGACAGAAGGCTAAGGTGGAGTTGGGTGTGGCCAAGGGGCGGAAGCAGCATGACAAGCGCCGGGCGATCATCGACCGCGAGCGGGAGAAGGAAGCCCGAATGGCCGTTCGTCGTGGGGTTTAGTGGTTAAACGATACGGGCCGGAGCAGTTCAACGCTCCAGCCCGTGCAGAAGGTTCTTAGAGTTTCTTCAAGCCTAGTTATTGCTGGAAGGATACCCCACCCTCTTAACCTCGATGGTCTCGCCTGGCGCCAGCGCGACCCGATGCACGTTGATGCCGAGCTTGAGCAGCCAGTAGCCAAGAGTAGCCTTGCTCATACCCAACTCGTCGGCTGTGGCAGTTAGGCCGTACTCCGTCACCATCTGGGGCAACATCTTCTCCAGAGGTTGCTGGAACTTCTCCTCGACCGCGATCATCTTCTTGGTTTTTCTCCTCATCATCACTCCTCCCACAAGGTACTGTAGTCTCATGCTAAGCCTCTGGCAATTGCGGTGTCAATTCGTTTTCTATCACTTTTCCAAGAATTTCAGAGGGTTTCACGCTCAGAAAGAAACCAGCCCCTTGCCCAACTGCTCGCCTAGACCTTTACCGTGCCGGAGTTTGAGAATCTTACTACGGAATGCCCGAAGTCTTTGATTTTCTGTGTTTTACACGCGAAATTACCGATTCTTATTTAGTTCTGTAGTCGTTGACTGGGGAGTGGCGGGGCTGTTAGGCTCGGTGGTAAGGCATAGGTGAGGTAACCCATTGTTAGGTTTGCTGCGAGAAATCCGATCCCAGCATGGGAGGGAGCACGCGACCGTTGCCGTGCTACTCGAACGAGGCGTCCGCCCTCCCCTAGCGGGGAACGCCACCCCGGGGGGATTCCTTCTCTATAGCCGAGCATCGACCGAGGAGGTCAGGGAGGCTGCTGCGGAGGCGCTTCGGCGGCTCCAGTCGGGAGAGCATGGATTGGCCGTCTCTCCTTACTGCGGGACGAACATCCTCGTCGCAGCTCTCATGGCCCTGGTCGTA
>JAPPDQ010000450.1 GCA_028875495.1 Chloroflexota bacterium | reverse complement strand
GTGGGCGTCGCGCTGTCGAGCACCTCCCCGCGAATGCCGATCTTCTGCCTCACCTGCCGCTGCACGTCGAGCAGGTCGGGGATGCCGGACGCTATCTCGGCGAGCACCGGCGCGCTGGCCGTGTTCCGCGCGAAGGCCGACCTCGCGCGTCCGAGCACCTCCAGCGGGTCGGCCACCTCCAGCAGCTCCTTGCCCGGCAGCACCCCGCCCAGACTCGCCCTGTCGACGGCCTCCGTGGCGTCCACCCTCGCGCTCAGGTCGGGGTCGCCCGACTCTTCCAGGTAGGCCACGCCGTCGCGCGTCTCACGCTGCAGTTCCTCGACCTCCCGCGCCGTGTAGACCGGTGTAATTCCCCTCGCCAGCTCCTCCGCCATGGGAAACGTCGTATTCGCGACCACCGCCGCCTGCACGTCCGGGTAGTCCAGCGCGTCAAGCGACTTGCGCCGAATCAGGTCGATAGGGGATTTCTTCCCGGAGGTGGAGTGGCCCATTGAGTGTGCTGCGCGGGCGACGTTGCGATGCGGTGGAAGCTCACATCGCAAGTCCGTTTCAAGTCTTCAACCCCTCAATTATATCCGATTCGGGGTATGGCGGCGTGTATAATGGCCTTCGGCTAGGGCCTTTCCATTGTCGCAACAAGGGTCGCCATTCCCATTCGGCCTGCGCCGCGACAAACACCGTTCGCCCTGAGCCTGTCGAAGGGCCGAAGACCAAATCTGTGGTTCGACAAGCTCACCACGAACGGGATCCAAAAAGTCCCTGGCCTTCGGCTCCGCACTACCGCCCGGAGAAAAAACATGGCACGCAGCGTGACGGTGCAAGCGCCCGCGACGAGCGCCAACATGGGGCCGGGGTTCGACTGCCTCGGCATCGCTCTCGACATTTGGAACACCGTACGCGTCGACACCGGGGCGACGGGGTTTGAGATACGCGGCCTCGGACGCGACGAGCTCCCCACCGGCCCGGGCAACCTCGTTGCCCGCTCCTTCCGCCTTGCCTGCGAGGAGGCGGGACAACCCGCGCCGGACGTCCGGTTCACCTGCACCAACGAGATACCCCTCGGTCGCGGACTTGGCAGCAGCTCCGCCGCCGCCGTCGCGGGCATCGTCGCCGCCAACGAGCTTCTCGGACGCCCTTTAGATGACGCCCGCGTCCTGGCCATCGCCGCACGAATCGAGGGACACGCCGACAACTCCGCCGCCGCGCTCTACGGTGGGTGCCAGGTCGTCGTCCACGACGGAGACAGCCTCATCACCTCGACCGTCTCCATACCGGAGCGACTCAGCGCCGTCCTCTTCGTGCCCGACATGCCCATGCCCACCGCAGAGGCCCGCTCCGTCCTCCCAACCGACATATCCGTGCAGGACGCCGTCTTCAACATGGGCCGCGTCGGCCTCCTCGTCAACGCCCTCGCCACCGGCGACCTCGACCAACTCGCCGTCGCCACGCAGGACCGCCTCCACCAGCCCCCGCGCCAGACGATCTTTCACCCCATGAAGGTCATCATGCGCGCCGCCCTCGACGCCGGAGCCCACGGCGCGTTCCTCTCAGGCGCCGGCTCCACCATCCTCGCCCTCTCATCCGCCCGCGAAATGACCATCGGCTACGAAATGGCCGAAGCCGCCTCCAAAGCCGGCGTCGACGGCGACGTCATCGTCACCAAGCCAACGGCCGGGGGGGTAAGGGTGAGGGGATGAGGGGGCTACTCCTTAATTCTCGTTCGTGCTGAGCCTGTCGAAGTACGAACAGTTGCACGCCTGTCCAGTTACACTCTCACAGAATTCCTTACATCAACCCTTGACAGTCTGTTATTTAAGATGTTATTTTATCTGCAACGTAATATTTAGATCAGTCTGTTGTATTGGCCGGTACCTCAAGAAACACTAGCCGAGCCTAGGGCAAAAAACCTGGACAGACCGCAAGACACATGAATGGAGGTCTCTTAGATGGTGGCTATTGATCGTCCGAACACGAAAGCTCTGAACGACGCGCTTGATATATTCCGCGATACGATGCGCCCCTTCATCATCAGGGGCCTAAAGCGTGTAAGGGGAATGCAGGTTGAAGATGCTGTCAAACAGGCACTTAGGGAACCAAACCGTAGCTGGTTCGAGCAGAATCTCCGCGAGGGCCGTAGTGTCGAAGAGGCGATCGACATCAACGACTTCCAGTGGCTTGTACGCACCTACTGGAGCGGGGTTTTTTCCGAAGCCTTTAAGCCGGGGAGCACAGCGAGGAGCACGCTGTCCCTGATTTCGGATGTGCGTAACGAAGTAGCACACCCTAGCAATGATGACCTTGGTCCAGATGAAACCAGAGCTCGTCTCTACGACATCTTAACTGTGCTCACGGAGATAAACGCGCCTGAACAGAGTGAAGCTGTGGAGAGTATCAGGGACGAGTTGTTCTCTGCTACTGACAACTCTTCTACCCTGAACCCCCTTGGAAAGACGGGAACGACGGAAGCTGAGCCGTTCGTGACCCCTGCTCATCGATTTCGCCAAGGCGGACGTGACATATACGCCTTCGCTCTGGACCTGGAGACCCTCAACAATCTGCTGCCTGAGCGCGTGGACGACAGAGTAGTCAAGGATGCAAATCGTCCACTGACGCCGAGTCATGCGAAGAAAATTCAGAAATACTTGGAAGACCGGAACGACTGGCTGCTAGGGACGCTGTTACTCGGAATACCCTCAGATGCGGTGGAATTTCAATCGTATATCGACGGATCAGACATGGACAGTTCAGTGGGCGAGTTGCGTATTCATGCTAACGGTGCTGAGAAAATGAAAATGTTTGACGGCCAGCATCGGCGTCGGGCTGTAAGGGATGTGATAGAAGAGCTTTCTCATAATGCGAGATACTCTCAGAAACTCTCGTCCCTCAAAGACGCATCATTACCAATCATGCTGTACGTAGAAGACCAGATCGAAGCACTGCGTCAGATGTTCTCAGACGCAGCGCAGACTAGAACCATAGAACGAAATACGGTAACGAGGTTTGACTTAAGGGACCCCTTTAATCTGGCTGCACTGTGGATTGCGGAAGAAAGCGACCTGTTCACTGAGCGTGTCGAAATGGAAAGGGTATCTGTTTCAAGGGGCAGCCACAACCTAATCGCCATCAACCAGCTAGCGATGACATTGAAGACACTGGAAGTCGGATATAAAGGGCGAGTACGGACAAGCAGAAGCGACGAGTTCATGCTGGACATTGACTCGCTGTACGAGCGGTGTTTGACATGGGCCGACGATTTTATGCCTGCCGCTAGAGACGAGTACAACGATCTCATGGCCGGTGAGATCGACAACGCAGAAATTCCGGCACAACGTACTAAGACTATGGCATACAACGCCACAGTTATTCGGCTTTTCGCGGGCTGTTATCACGAGTGGAGAAAGAACGATGAGGACTGGAAGCCTTTGGCTGAGTTCCTCCGAAGTACATCGCTTGTCCCTGGGAAGACCTCAGGAACTCTCCTAGTGGATACAGGCGTAGTCGCGCCTGGGGGCATCTCGCCTACAGTTCAACAAGGTTTGGTAGTGAGTGCAATTGACTCAATAGTAAAGCAGGCGAAAGAGATTAATGCATAGTCAATTGTCGACACAAGTGAACGAACATCATGGAGGTTTGAAATGGCTCTTGTCATATCACCCGTAAGCAACCAATACAGTTTGAGAATCCCGGCCCATCGGTTTCTGCAAGGAGGTCGAGACGTGTACTACTTCGCGCTTGATCTTGAAACACTCGACGGCCTTCTTCCTCAGCGCGTGGAGGACAACGTTGTTAGAGAGGCCAACCGCCGCCTCACGCCAAGTCACGCGAAAACCATTCAAGAATACTTGAATGAGAAAGAAGATTGGCTGCTAGGGGCATTGATGCTCGGGATCGCTCCCGCCGCGGTTGACTTCAACCCTTACCCCAACGAACAAGGGGAGGTTGCCAACCCAAACTTCGGTGAGTTACGCATCATAGCTAGTCGTGCGAACACCATGAGGATATTCGACGGTCAACATCGCCGCCGGGCCATACAGGACGTTCTCGCTGAACTGTCGAGTGCGAGCGATGATGGGAGTTTTGACAAACTGGACTCACTGCGGAAAGCCTCAATGACTATAGTCCTCTACGCTGAGGACGACATCAAAGTCTTAAGGCAAATGTTCGTGGACGCGTCGAAGAACAAACGCATTGAAGGTCACACCGTTACGAGATTCGATCAACGTGACGCCTTCAATCAAACGGCTGTTCGTCTCGCGCACAATAGCCGCCTATTTGAAGGGAGAGTAGAGATGGAGCGTTCATCGGTGGCTACATCAAGTCAATATCTGTTAGCTGTTAATCAGCTTGCCGCAACTTTGAAGAATTTGGTGGTTGGCTACGGCAGGCGCGTCAGCAAAGACATGAATGAAACCTATATGCAGAATCTTGATGGTCTGTATGAAGAGTGTCGGGTCTGGGCTGACGAATTCATGCCTGCCGCTAGAGAGGAGTATAGTGGCCTCTTGTCGGGCGAGATAACTAATCCAGAGATACCTCAGTTCCGTGTGACTACGTTCGCCTACAATGTCATATTCATTCGAGTTCTCGCGGGGTGTTACCGCCTGTGGATGAATGAACATAGCTCTTGGAAACCCTTGGCTGAATTTGTCCGGAAGTCCTCATTACAGTATGGGAGTGGGTACGGGCTGCTTGTGGATGCCGGATTGGTCGATCCGAGCGGTACGGCTCTCTTCGGAAGAAGGCAGGAGGTTGCAGGAGCTATCAACTATGTTGTTGAGACGGCGAGAGAAGCTACGCTGTAGTTTCCACCTCCCCCCCACAGTCCTAACCCACACCACGAGGTGAACATGCACTACGTCAGGTTCCTAGCGGCATTCGTTGTATACACGGTCATCGACGTGGGGTGGAACATCAGCCCCATAGCGCGGGGCATGTACGAGAGCCTCTACGAGGCCAGCGGCAACGACAAGCTCCTCGACCAGTTCGGCAGGCAGATGGACACGTGGGGAGTCGAGCAGCTCCTCGCCCTGCTCGCGTTCCTCGGGCTCATCGCGCTCGGCAACAGCTACCTCGCCATCGAGCCCGCCCTGAAGGAGAACAACCTCCTCAGGGCGGTCAAGAACAGCTTCGTCCTCGGCTGCGCGGCCTACGCCACCTACATCGTGCCGATCTTCCTGATGATGAAGACCTGGCCCACCATCCTCGTGCCCATCGACATCCTCATCGGCGGCCTCCTGAGCCTGATAACCTCGACCGTCGTCACATACATCGTCCTGCGCCGAAGGAACGCGGAGAGTAGCGCCTAATCCCCTCTCCCTTGACGGGAGAGGGCTAGGGTGAGGGTGAAACTCCGGGCGTAGCGAAATACACGCAGGTTGCCTGCACAAGAGCGGTAGTCCCCACTTTCATCAAGACGTTTCTTGACTCACCGACTCCGTTGGCTCAATGATGGAACGCAACGGGAGAGGGGACACGCCTGATGGCTGCGTCAAGGGAGAAGTTTTCCAGCCAAGTTTCGCCGGACCTGCTGGCCGCGATGCGAGAGGTTGCCCGGAATGAGGGGCGCCACTTCCAAGCCGTGCTGGAAGACGCCATGCGGGAGTACCTTGAAAACAAAGACCGGCAGAAGGTCCGTCCGGAGGTGATGGCCCATTTCCATGCCGGCCTCGAAAGAAACCGGCGTCTCTATGAGTTGCTCGCGCAGTGAACCGCCTGCCACAACAACGGGCAGACCGCATCCGGCCCGCCCGTGCGAAATAGATCGAGTGTTAGGTTCTAGGGTTTAGCCGCGCTACTCGCTGGCGCCGTGCTCTGAGAGGTAGTCGAGCGCCGCTTGGACGGTGGTGATGGACTCGGCGTCCTCATCGGAAATCTCGAGGGGATTGTCGTCGTCTCCGAACTCCTCCTCAAAGGCCATGATGAGCTCCACCAGGTCCAGCGAGTCGGCGTTCAGGTCTTCGGTGAATGACGCGTCGGGAGTAACCTCCTCGGGGTCAACGCTCAGCTTGTCGGCGACGACTTCCTGAACTCGTTCCAAGAGACTTGCCATAGTTTGTTCCTCCCTATTCGTCCGTTGCGGTGTTCGACGCGTCGTCCTGTTCTCTGTTCTGCATCAGGGCCCCGAGCACGCCGTTGACGAACATCGGCGATCTGTCGGCCCCATATATCTTACCAAGTTCCACGGCCTCGTTGATAGCGACCTTCGGCGGGGTCTCCCCGGCCTTGACGATTTCGTAGATGGCGACCCGCAGGATGTTCCGGTCAACCATCGCCATCTGCTCGATAGGCCAGTTCGGCGCGTGCGTGGATATTATCTTATCGATTTCCCGCCTGTTGGCAAGTACCCCATGCACGAGTTTCCGCGTAAACGCATCCCCGTCGGGCGTTACGGCGGCATCATCCAGCCGCGCTGCCAGCGCGCTCTCCACCTCGTGGCCGGAGCCATCCACCTCGTACAGCACCTGAACGGCTATGACGCGGGCCTTCCGCCGGGAGACGGCTTTGCTCGGTCGGTTCAGCGTGGTGTTGGAGGTCACGGTAAGTGATGCAGTGGAACGTGTCATGCCGGTGCGCTGTTGATGGGAGCCGGGAAATCCCTTCCCCCTTGATGGGGGAAGGTTAGGATGGGGGTGAAATTCGCGGCGCTAAGCCATGTCTGGAGGTTACGTATAGGTCTCCGAAGGCGGGAATCCAGAACCCAGCGCCCAGCACCTGGCACCGATACCCCGGCATACATGGCCTTATCACACCTGGTTGGCATCAGTTGCGGCTGAGCTTGACGATCGAGTCCCAGTCGCCCACGGCCTGCACGTCCGCCCGCCGGTTGATGCGCTTGACCATGCCGCTGAGCACCCGACCCGGCCCGACCTCGATGAAGCGGTTCACGCCGCTGCCCATCATGTAGTCGACCGAGCGGCTCCAGTGAACGCAGTTGCATATTCCGGCGATCAGCTCTCGCTTGACGTCCTCGCCCTTGGTCACGGGCTTGGCCGTGCAGTTGGCGACGATGGGAATCGACGGGTCCTTGAATTTCAGGCTCTCCACGGCGTCGATGAGTCCCGCCTGTGCGGGCTCCATGAGCGGGGAGTGAAACGCCCCGGCCACTCGCAGGGGAACGGCCTTCTTCGCTCCACGCGCGTTCGCCAGGTCAAGCGCGTTTGCTAACGCGCGACGCTCCCCGGCGATCACGATCTGGTCTGGTGTGTTGACGGTGGAGATGACGGTGCCGGTCTCACGGCATATCTGCTCCAGCACCATCGCGTCGAGTCCCATCACCGCTGCCATGCTGCCGGACTGCTTCTCGCAAGCCTCCTGCATAAGCCTGCCGCGCTCCTGCACCAGCCACGCCGTCTCGCCGATGTCTAGCACGCCCGCGACCGCGAGAGCCGTGTACTCGCCGAGACTGTGGCCCGCTACGAGAGCGGGACGCGGTGTCGCTTCCGCGCCGAGGTAGTCCTGCATGGCCCGCATCGTCGCGAGACTCACCGTCATGATCGCCGGCTGCGCGTTCACCGTCTGGCGGAGCGTGTCGTCAGGCCCTTCGAAAAGTAGCCTCGTGAGCGGACGGCTCAGGGCCATGTCCACCTCGTGGAAGACGGCCCGTGCTGCCGATGAGTTGTTGTACAGCTCCTCGCCCATGCCGACGCTCTGCGTTCCCTGTCCGGGAAACAGGAACGCCGTATCGGTCCCTTTGGGGGGAGGAGAAAACCGCAAGGTCACTCGTCGTCTCCTACTCGACTTCGATCTCCTCGCTCGGTACGATCTCCCGCCCGTTGTAGTACCCGCAAGTGATACACACGTGATGCGGCCTCATCTTGGTCGGGCATTCGGGGCAGTCAACAAGAGTTGGGGCGGTGAGGAACTGGTGCGCCGCCCGCTTTCCGCGGCGTGAGCGCGAGTGCTTCTTCTTCGGTACTGGTCCGCCTGGCATAGTTGTTCAGTCCTTCCGGGCGCTCCCGTTCGACATGCCCTACACAGGGTCGCCCGTCGAGCGGATCGCGGTCAAGGTGTTCTTAGTTCTTGCTCAGATTCATTGTTTCAATGGACGGAAAGGCGTCCAGGAGCGGCCCCCACCGACTGTCTCGCTGATCGTGGACGCACGTGCAGGACTCGTGGTTCTGGTTGACGCCGCACCCGGCGCAGATTCCGGCGCAGTCCTTACGGCAGAGCGGGCTCATCGGCAGGCCGAGCGAGATGTACTGGCGCGCGGTCTCGGTCAGGTCGAGAATGTTGTCCTCGTCGATTACGAGGTTCTCTTCCGGGTCGAGGTTGTCGAGGGATCGGTGGCCCGTCACTGGGTCCAGACGCGGAATCGCCTCTTCGTCAACCTTGATGTCAACATACTGGACGTAGGGATCGAGGCACCGTCCGCACTCCGACTCGACCTGTGTGTTCAACAGGGCCGTCACCCACACGCCCTTGTCCGTCCTGAAGAACCGGACGCTTCCCCTCACTTCGATGAGGTCGCCGCTGAACGTGACACGGTCTTCGACCTCGTGCTCCCTGGTGGAGCCGCTGGTCTCACGAACAAGCTGCGAAACGTTAAAGTGCATAACGACACCGACCCTTGCGAAATCTGGAAGGCCCACGTCGCCCGAAGGCCATATTGTAGGGATCACCGCCTCACAGAGTCAAGATTTTCGGGGTGCAGGAAGACCCCTTCCATTGCTGGCATATAGCTCTACTTGGCCGTTCGGCCTGAGCTTGTCGAAGGCCCTATTTGTGGGTCAACAAACTGGGTATGAAAATAACCCCCTGCAAACCTGTCGTAGGGGCAACCCTTGGAGCCTGTCTCAAAAGTAGTTGTTGATGGATGTATGCTATTGGGAGTAAGGCCA
>JAPPDQ010000453.1:835-8915 GCA_028875495.1 Chloroflexota bacterium | reverse complement strand
CTTAGGGTGGCTTGCCCTTCACGATATCCAGCCAAGATCTCGTCCGCGCCGGCACTTGGCAACGTCAACTCGTACCCGAACAGATCTGCCACGATTGTCTGGAGGTCAGCCCATTTCCCGGGATCACTGCTGACGCCCAGGAGAAGATTGCGCAGCACCGTTCCTCCTTGTCCTCTTGCCAGTCTCGCCGGGATGACTTCGGGCTGATACGGCGGCTCTTGCAAGTCCACCCCGGACATCGGGGGAATGTACGTAGGAGTAAACGGATCCTGCCTGTATCCGTCCAGAACCGATTCTGACACGTCCCGCGTAGGTCGCACACCCACACTGACTCTATCGTTATAGAGAACTTCGAATCCCAGCATCTGGCCATCGACATGCAGCCGAATTGACACCGGATCGGTTACGTCCCTCGCCGGCCACAATTGATCCCATTCCACCAACGGAATCGACGAGACACTCTTCGGATGCAAGGTGCTGCTAGGGTAGTTTCCATCTTCGTCACGAGCCAGGTCAGAGTTGTATTGTGCCCAGTGCGACGCGATCTCTGACCAAAAGGAAACTGCCTGCAATAGCGTGGTCTTGCCGCAGTTATTCGGCCCCACAATCACCAAGTGGTCGGCGAGGGTGCAGTCCAGCTCCTTGAATCGCTTCAGGTTCCGAATCACTACTCGCTTAATCACGCCTGTTCTCCTTCGGTACTCGAAGCGGTGGAGACTGGGTCCATACGACACATCCTCTTCGAAGCCAATAGTGGCAATGACACGGCAACCCAGTGACATGGACGGACGGGGAGAGCGACAGGCGACCGGAGTCGTGTTCTCGGATATGCCACCGGCGTCGCGCTTCGGGCGACAGGTCCAGGTGGATCACCTGGTCACAACGCCGTCGAGAACAGACGATCGCCGCATAGAACGGATGTCGACGCCCTCCAATGATGTAGATCGTGTTCCGCCTTGGAGCGGGCGGCAAATCGTCGACCCATTCCGTTCGGTAGGGGTGCAGCCGAGCCCACGCATTCCACAACAGCCTAATCATTGGTGATGTTGTTCCGGACGAGAAGACTGTGGTCGCCGGCGGCCATGTACGGCTGCAAGAGACGGTGTGGCTGCCCCTCGGCCGCGTCATTCTCGAAAGAGCCATGAACCAACCGGCAGCGTTGCGTATTGAAATCGCTGTTGGCGTCTAGACGGAACCCGGCGACTCGCGCCAAGAAGTCGTTGAACGCGAGACAGGATGCCTGCATGTTGACCGACATCACCGCTGGCTGGTCCTCACCAACCTCTGCCAGGTAGCCCGCCAAGCGCTGCTGGTCGTAGTACGCCGGATCCGCACGGCGCCACAGCTCCGCAGTCACCTGATCCATTGTGTAGGCGCCGCGCGAAAGCAGGCTGCTACCCTCGGGATGAACGTAGTGCGCCACGGCGTCGGCCGAGTGGATACCCCCATCGCCATCCGCGTCGAGATCCACCCCGACATCGAAGTATGGGATCAGGTACGCGCTGGCGATGCAGTCCAAGTGATAGCGACCGAAGGCCGTGTCCACACACCCGAAGATCACATCGCAATCAACTAGTGCATTCACGATGGCCGCTGAATCGGTGACTCCTTCAAGCGCGTGAACGACCGTCCCAAGGCCGATCCGGTCTATCGCGTCTCTTAGTGCCAATACCTTGGGTGCTTGCCGCTCGGCATCAGCGGATGTCCCGTTGACAATTCGGTTCAGGTTAACGGTGTCCAAAGCATCGTCGTCAACGATGACCAATTCTCCAACGGCGTTACGAGTCAACAATTCCACAACGATGCTGCCGGTACCGGAACAACCTACTACTCCGACTCGCATCCCTCTGAGCAGCTCAAGCGTCCCCTGTCCGAACGTCTGCTTTAGCCGGGATTCGTGTGGCTCCGCCGGCCCCGGCGCGGCAAGCTTCCAGCATTTGATGTCGTCACCTACAACGGCGACTGTCTGTATCGCCGCAAATGCTCCAGTTTCGTCGACCGTCCGCGCCCTAATCAATCCGTCAGCTCGCATCACTGCGGCTCCCTGGGGCCTCTCGTCATCGAACCAACCAGATACAGATGCCAGCAGCATTCGATCGTTCTTGTCGTCGATAGGAGAAAACCACGCCTCGCCTTCGGGATGAGAGTGAATCGTAACGAGCGACTGATTCCGTCGATCCATCTCAGTGATCAGTTCAGGAGACACGGTCTCGGCAAAAGGCCACAGCACCTCGTCGGGCCGCCGCCGGCATTCCTCGTACGGAGGGCAAATGATGTCCGCGACCAATAGGCGCCGCCCAAGCCTCCCCGTGCCGCGGTTGCAAATCAGAACCGCAGCCGCTTCCAATCCGTCACCGGGAAACAGGTAGTCCATGAGGATTGCGTGCGAACCTGCCGTCATCGCCCGCGTGGTCTCGCTCACCGACCCACCTCAGAACGCAGTTGCCGCTTCACGTATTCGACGTGGCTGACCAGTGAATCCACTCCCGCTTCCCAACCGTAGTGTCGTGACCAACGTTGCCACGATCTCGCGAAATGCGACTCTGTTGCTAGGTTGTTGATGCCTGCTCCGTCGGACCGTGCCAGCGGAGGATCGAAATAGAACATGTCGAGGGCAGACCCCGGATAGCCGCTAGGAAGCAGGATCATGAGGGTTGATGTCTGGCGGTCGTATCCCTCCGGGACGGAGAAGTCCTCGATCAACAAGCCGTGCTTCCCGGGCCCTTCTGAGATGATGGACCATCGGTCTCCGTAGTTAGCAGCAAGGTATTCTGAATCCTCCGAGGGCAACGCGACCGAACCGGTCATCGACCCTGCTGTGCCTGGCGGCGAACAGATTCGAATCGCTCAACACCCGGCGCACTCAAGTCAACCGAGTCTCCATCCACCTTGATGCGCTTGCCGCCGCGGAGCTTCTGGTTCAGCGACCACTCAGCGAGGTTCTTGCCAGCCACGGGGGGGGTCTCGCCCGCCCGTCCAAGAATCTCCTCGCCACTGATCTTCTCGGTCTCGGAGGTGTACTTTTCGCGGTCGAGCCGATACCGATAGGCCCCTCCTTTTGGAGGCCGACGGTCGTGCTTACCGCATTCCTCCACATCGATGGGTCCTCCGGCATCTCCAGGAGGAATGACGAAGTATGAATCGGTCTCCTGTACGACGAGCCGAACGTGGTCGAAGATCTCCACGTCGACGGCGTCCGGGATGTCTGCGAACAGACGCCCGTCGGGAAACTGCGGATCATGTGCCTTCAGGGCTTGAGCCTCGATCTTCGCGTGAGCCAGCGCGATCTCGTGAGCGCCGTTGAACTCGGGCTTGAGTTCCTTCCGAAGGGGAGGATTATCTTCGATCTGGCTGTCGCCTACCACGAAGCTCTCGTTACCCTTGATGAGGAGGTGGTCCTCGGGCGATATAGGGATGTCGATGCCATCCTCACGATTGAGAAACAGGCGTTGCGGAGAACTGCCAGCGAGGTCGTACAGCTGAGCCCCGCTGACCAAGCCCGCGGGACGCTGCTGACTCTCGCCGTCGATTCGAATCACGACCGTCATTTCTTTGGCTCCGTTATGCTCAGGTGGTCTGTCGAACCCGCAGCCCAGGGGGATCCAAACCGTCGGCTCCGAAACAGGTCCAACCCACCAAAATCGTAGCCCAAGGAGATGTGCGTCAAGCTAGCGGTGTCTAGGATCATGATCGACAAGGCGCGGCCGGCCGCATGCCTCGCCGTAGCGGCCCTTGATGCGCGTGCCGGTCCTGTCAGTGCCCGCTAGGCTCGCGTTCCACACGCCGCCCGCCCAGCGCAATCTCGGCGAGACTCCGCGTGGGTCTGCCCTGCTCTTGACGAGGCGTGTCCGCGCGTAGACAATCCGGAGGCTTGTCGCAAGGCGGTAAGCTGAGCAGGCCTCGTCCCCAAGACCACCAACTCCAGCATGACACCTCTCGTATGAGTGACAGTCACCATGGTGTTCACTCGGCCCGAGGCGCTGGCTCTCGTGAGACTCAGCGAAGCGTTGCTCCTCATGGTGGGAGACCTGACGCCCCCCTCGCCAGCGGATTCAGAAGAGGGACCGCGCACATGAGCCACACGGTGCCGACCGAGAAGCCGCGGCCCTGGGCTAGCCCGGGGGGTCGGCCTGCGAAAAGGCTTCCGACTCCGGCGACTTCGACGACCGGGGAAGCCGATGCCGTAGTACCGTCTCAGACCGGACAGCCTCTCGCCGGTGGAGGGCCGGGCTTCTTCATGCAGTCGCTCCGGTATCCTGTGAAGGGCAGCTTTAACCGTTTGCGAAATGTCTGCCATTTGACCCGATTTGTCCGCCATTTGAGTACGGAGGATCCAGACATCATCCAACGGCAAGAACGGCAGATCGTGCAGTCCTGTATGAACTTAGACGATTTCTTGCCGGGATTCACGCCCTCCGTTAGGTCGGCTGATAAGCGTGAGGTCGGCAGTTCGAGTCTGCCGTCTCTGGTTCGTCCGGGAGGGGGCGGGTAGGCGGTCTGGGTGACGGCACACGCTCCCCGGCGAAGTGCGGTGATGGCTGAGCCGATGGGCCTTCAGTGGAGAACGATCCGGCAACCAGTTACCCATTCCGACCAAGTCTTGGGATTCGTTCCAGAATCCTCACCAACTACGATCATCCGGGATCAATGGCGGATTCCCCGGTTCCTTTCGTAGGTACTCACTCCACCTCTCCATCACCTCCCGCCGACTCTCCAACAGATCCGAGCGCGCATAGGCGGCCTCGACCTTGTTCTTCACGACGTGCGCCAGCGCCGCCTCCGCGACCTCCCGCCGAACGCCCGTCTCCGAGCACCAATCCCGGAACGACGACCTCATGCCATGGGGAACGCACGGGATGCCGAAGCGCCGGAGCAGAAGCGACATCGTCGCGTCTCCAAGCGGCCGCATCCGTCGACCGGGGAAGACGAGACCGTCCCCATTCCCGATTGCCTTCGCTTGGTCCAGCACCTTGAGGGCTCCCGAGGACAACGGCACTCGGTGCTCGCGCGCAGACTTGGTTCGGTCCTCCGGAATCGTCCAGACCGCCGATTCCAGATCGAACTCCGGCCACCTCGCCATACGCACCTCGCCGCTCCGGCACGCCGTAAGCACCAGCATTTCCAGCGCGAGTTTCGTGCTGGGGAGCGCTTCGGACGCGCGAACCCGTTCCAGCGCTGCCGCTACGTCGCCGTGTGGCAACGCACGCTGGTGACGGACGCGCACGCCGTTCTTCGGCAACGCCGCACTGATGGCGTCACCAGCCGGATTGTCCTCGCGGTATCCTTGCGCGACCGCCCACTTCATCACGGCCCCGATCCGCTGCCGTACCACCCGTGCCGTCACGCGCTTCTGGTTCCAGAAGTCGTCGGCGAGCAGCGCCCGCATCACATCGGCTGTGGTAATCTCGTTGACCCGCTTATCTCCAAAGCGGGGCACCGCGTACCTACGCAGCGTGCCTCGCCATTGAGCTTCGTACCTGCTCCCCGACCGCCACGACGGCCGGTGAATCGCGATCACCGTCTCGATGGCCTCGGCGAAGGTGGGGGTGCCCCCCGAGCGGGGATCGCGTCCCTGGGCAACCGTGCGGCGGTTCTTCAGTGCCTTCTCCCGGGCCTCCGCCAGCGTCACGACCGGATACGCGCCGAGCCCGACGTTGACGGGGTGGCCATGAATCCGCAGTCTTTGGCTCCACGTCTTGGATAGTCGCCCGGTAGTGGTCGGCTTCACGAGCAGGGACAGCCCGAAGCCGCCCCGACCGTCGCCGTACCGGCCGGGCCGCTTCACGGTCTTCACGAAGGCCGCGCTGAGCTTCTTGGGACGCTTCATAGATTACCCTTCCAGTTATCACAAAATGGCCGATACTAAACGATACCACATGCCGTCCAGCGAGACAAGAGATCGGCGCGAGACATCCTCGCTGAAACTCGCTGTGATTCCAGTAAGATACACAATAACAACATCTTATCGACATCACACAGCACCCCGTTGGGCTTCTTGGGACCTCATGGGCTGAGTAGGACTATTCCTCATGTACACCACATGCATGTTCTGCCGGAAGCCTCTGGGTGCCAACGAGGTCATCGAATCGTTCCCCGTCGGGCGCCGACTCGCCTTCGACGCTTCCCGGGGGCGCCTGTGGGTGGTCTGCAGGAAGTGTGAGCGCTGGAACCTGTCGCCACTCGAGGAACGGTGGGAGGCGGTCGAGGAGTGCGAGCGGATCTTCCGTGACACCCGCATCCGCGTTTCCACCGACAATATCGGTCTTGCGCGACACCCCGAGGGGTTGACTCTCGTGCGGATCGGCGAGCCGATGCGGCCCGAGTTCGCGGCGTGGCGCTATGGGGACCAGTTCGGACGGCGGCGGCGCAAGACGATCCTGTATGGCGCCGCCGGTGTCGCCGTCTTCGGAGGAATCATGATCGGGGGAGCCGCCGCGGGGATCTTCAGCGGCTTCATGCTCAGCCAGTCGGGCAATTTCGTCAACATGTGGATGAATGCGCGTACACTCGTCAAGCTCCATCCCGACGACGGGGGCACGATCAGGCTCAAGCGCCAGGACCTGCTGGGCACGCGCGTGCGCCCGGCCGACGACGACTTCGGATTCAAGCTCCAGGTCCGCAAGGGGAAGAAGAAGACGTGGCACGAGGGCCCCGAGGCCCGCCGCTTCGCCGGATCGATTCTGCCCAGGATGAACTCGATGGGAGGCACGAAGGAGATCGTCCAGGGAGCAGTGGACGAGATCGAAGCGCTTGGCCACCCGGAGCACTTCCTGCTCGACGTGGCCGCCGGAGACCGCTTCCAGGACAAGAAGGGCGTGCCCGGCTACATCAACAAGATGCCCAAGGCGACCAAGCTGGCGCTTGAGATGGCGCTACACGAAGAGCAGGAGCGGCGCGCGCTCGAGGGCGAGTTGTGGCTGCTGGAGCAAGCCTGGCGGGAAGCCGAGGAAATCGCGGACATTTCCGACAACCTGCTGCTGCCCGAGGGCACGGAGGACTTCATGCGCGAGCACCGGGAGGGCCGGGCGGAGGGGGAAGGCAGCGCGCCGGAGGCCCGCCCCGCGGACGCCGACCCTGCCAGCCAGCCCGACGCCGAACGCGCCTGACGCCGATACCCGGTCCTACCAGCGATACCCGGCCTTCACATACACGAACCCGCCGCTCGCGCCGAAGGGCGTCTGTGAGCTGTAGCGGTTGCCCGCCACCGTGGCCGCGTCGGGGTTCTCCTGAGGGTATCGGTTGAGCGCGTTTTGCGCGCCGATGGTGACGCTCGCCGCCTCGGTCACCGGGTAGGACGCTTCCAGGTCGACGAGGTACTCGCCGGGGTAGGCACGGTCGTCGCGTGCGTCGAACCAGCCGGCGTAGTAGCTCAGCCGCGCGAGCGCCGAGACGCCAGCCAGGGTCCTCCGCGCCGATGCCATCCAGCGCGTGCCGGGCAGCGCATCCTCGAGCTGCCGGATGCGTACCTCGTCGAGCACCTGCGGGCTGTAACGGGTCACCCTCGTGTTCGTGTGGTTGAAGGCGAGGCTGAACTCTGTGCCGCCTGTGCCGCCCGCGCCGCCGGGCACGAACGACGCCACCACGTCCAACCCCTGCGTGCGCGTGTCGAACTCGTTGGTGAAGAAGCGGAAGTTGGCCAGGTTCCGCGCGCTGGTGATCCCTTCCGCGATGAGGCGCTCGGCGTCCGCCGGCTCAAGCGAGAACACTTGGCTCAGCGCGATCCGGTTCGAGAGCGCGATCCGGAAGTAGTCCGCCGACACGCTGAACGCCCCCGCGTCAACCACGAAGCCGAGACTGGCGTTGACCGACTTCTCGGCGTCGAGCGGCTTGCCCCCCACGACCTCCGCCACTCTGGACGTCGAGGGAATCGTGCCGTTGTTGACCAGCTCCCGCAGCGTCCGGTTGAACCCGGTGGTCACGTTGAACGCGTTCTGCTGCCCCGGCGTCGGCGCTCTGAACCCGGTGCTGAAGCTGCCACGGACCGCCAGCGCTTCACCCAGAGCGAGCCGCCCGGCCAGCTTCCCGTTAGCCGTGGTGCCGAAGTCCGCGAAGCGCTCGGTGCGGAGCGCGGCACCGAGAG
>JAPPDQ010000453.1:0-825 GCA_028875495.1 Chloroflexota bacterium | reverse complement strand
CCGAGAGTCCAGCGGTCGTCCCGACTCCGCATTTCCAGGTCCCCGTACACGGCGAAGTTCACCCGGTGCCAATCCCCCGCCGCGATGTCGCTGAAGCCGGGGAACCCGTTCGACCCGGAGCTGAAGCCCTGAGCGGCGAAGGGGCCGATCACCCACGACGCGTCCTCTCCGAGTCCGATCCTGAAGTGCTCGTCGCGGAACTCCGCGCCCCCGGCGACGTTGACCACATCGTTCACCGCGTAGTTCAGGTCGACGTTGAGATTCAGCTCCGACTGCTGGTAGATGCCGGGGTCGAAGGACGAAGGGGACTCCGGACCCAGCGACGCGTTCACCGTGTTGTCGATGAAGAAGTCGATCGCGTTGCGGCCCGCGCTGACGCTCGCATCCCACAGCAGCCCGCCCCGGGTCTGGCCCTTTATCCCCGCCACGACCGATGCGTCCATTGCGTCGCCCCCGAACTGCGGCGTGAACCCCCCGGGGAAGAGTTCCTGGAAGGTGAAGCAGTTGGGGTCCTCGAACACGCGGGCCAGCGCGACCGGGTCCGGGACCCAGTTGGTGATGTTCACCACCGGACACCCGGCCGAGCCGTCGAGCACACCGTCGCGGGCGTCGAGCACGTCGCCCACCAGCAGCGTCTTGCCGCCGTCCAGGCTGTACACTCCCGCCCGCGTGTTCGGGTTGCGGAAGAAGAAGCCGCCGGTGATGGTCTCGGCCGAGTAGTTGGCGTGCCCGTAGAGCTGCAGGCCGTCGCGGACGAAGTGTCCGAAGTTGCCCCACAACTTGAGGTCGTTGTAGACGTCGAACGCCCCCCAGATCTGGGCCGGG
>JAPPDQ010000137.1 GCA_028875495.1 Chloroflexota bacterium | reverse complement strand
CTGCCGTGAAAGGTGTCGCTCGCGGGTTCGAGCCGGTGGGCGGGGTTCGAGATCTCGAAGGCCTCGCAACCGTCCGGCACAGGTACCCTGACCGGCGTACCAAACTCCATTGACTCGAACCGGGCTTGGTCTGCTGTGGGGTGGTCGTTGAGGACGTAGGAGAGCAGGCCGTTGTCGGGCGCGCAGAACGATCCAGCGGGTGTGACGAGCGCGACGGCCCTCCTGCTCGTTCCGACTCCGGGGTCGACGACGGAGACGTGGACCGTATGGGCAGGGAAGTACCGGTACACGCTGCCGAGAACAAACGCTCCGTGCGCGATATCGTGGCGGGGCACGTCGTGGGTGACGTCAACCAGGGTCAGGTCAGGTGCGATTCCAAGCGCAACGCCCTTCATGGCCGCGACGTAGGAATCCGATGAGCCGAAGTCCGTCGTGAAGGCGAGTACCCTGTTGGACACGGCGAGGGGGAACTGCTAGAAGATGCGGGCCCTGATGATGGAAGTCACGATGAAGATGACTACGAGGACGATGGTGAACTGGAACAGCGTTCGTTCGATTCCCCGCCGGGTACGGAAGGAACTCTCTCCGCCGCCAAACAGCCCCACGCCCTGTCCTCGTACCTGCACGAGAATGACCGTGACCAGAATAATGCTGATCGCGATCTGAATGAAATTCATTGCCTGTTCAAAGCTCATCCGTACCTCATTCCCGTCGAATCGTCCGCGCGGCGATCATCTTTAGGGACGCGCGTCACACGCTTGGGCTGACCTCTAGTCCAGCTTCGGGAACCTTTTTATGATACACGTCCAAGATGCAGTCTGCCAGCTTACTTGAGTCGTGTCGAACGGGAAAATCCGAGTCGATGAGGTCGGCAGTGACCAACGTGGCGTGGTCGAGGCCTTGCCCGTCGAGTTGCACAAGCCGCCCCTTGAACGGTGGGCCCAACTCGGCGATTCCACTGTTGGCGACCACGTAATCCACAAGCGTGCGGCCTGTATGTTTCTGAAGGGCCGTCACGTGGTCGGCGACGGTGTAGCTGATTGTCTCTCCCTGTTCGGTTGCTACATTGCAGATGTAGAGCTTCTGGGCCTCAGCGTTCAGGACGGCCTCCGCGATCCCCCTGACGAGGAGGTTTGGCAGAATGCTGGTGTACAGACTTCCCGGACCGATCACGATCATTTCCGCATCAAGGATCGCTTCTATGGCCGCGGGGACGGCGGCGGCGTCATGCGGGCGTATCATCATCTCCTGGATTACGCCCCCGTTGTTCCCGATGTTCGATTCCCCGTCGACCACGGTGCCGTCGAAGAGCTTGGCCGAGAGATGAAGGCTCTCGTTCGTCGCAGGTATGACCTTGCCATGTACGGCGAGGACGCGGCTGAACTCCTCCAACGCCGCCTCGAAGTTGCCGGTGATGTCGGTCATGGCGGCTATGAAGAGGTTGCCGAAGCTGTGGCCCTCCAAGCCCTCGCCGCGGTCGAACCGGTACTGGAAGAGGTCGCGCACGAGGGTCTCGTCGTCGGAGAGCGCTATGAGGCAGTTCCGAAAGTCGCCGGGAGGGAGCACCCCGAAGTTCTCGCGGAGCCGTCCGGAGCTTCCTCCGTCGTCGCCCACCGTGACGATGGCGCTGATATTGTCGGTGTGCTCCTTCAGGCCGCGAAGCAGCACCGACATTCCGGTGCCGCCCCCGATTGTGACGATACGCGGTCCGCGGGCGCGGTAGCGGCGGGTATACAGCGTGTCGGCGAGCGAGTTGATGCCCGAGGTTGCCAAGACGAGGTGACCGACGGAGCGGTACAGGCCGAAGACGGATATTACAACAGCCGCAACACCCACGCCGGCAAATAGCACGCCCTCTAAGTACCACGGCAGGAAGTTGGGCAGGTAGATGTCAAAGACGTTCTTGGATACGAACGCCAGGCCGATGGCGATGATTCCCACCCCGGCTGACCACAGGAGAATCCAGCGCTTGACCCCGAGGCCGGCGTAGGCGAACTTGAAGAATGTCTGCCATCCGCTCGCGCGGCCTGATCCGTTCCGTGCCCTCAACTCGGCACCGCCTGCCTCATCTCGTCGAGTTTTTCCTTGACCAGCGATGACGCCATGCGGGGATTGGCCTTTCCGCGAGTCTCCTTCATCACCTGCCCGACGAGGAAGCCGATTGCCTTGTTCTTGCCGTCCATGTAGTCGGCGACCGCCTGGGGGTTTCCGTCGATTGCGGCTTGGACCGCGGAGGCCACCTGGTCAACATCGCTCACCTGCACGAGACCCGATTCTTCGGCAATCTCGGCAGGACCGCGACCCGTCTCATACATCTGCGCGAAGACATCCTTCGCCAGATTGGAACTGAGCTTCCCCTCATCCACCATGTCGATCAGCTCGACGAGCTGGGCAGGGCGGACTCGAACGTCGCCAATGTCCGTGCTGGTCTCCTTCATCAGCCTCGTGAGCTCTCCTAGCATCCAGTTGCTCGTAGATTTCGCAAGTTTTGCCAGCGAATCGCCCTCGGCGGGACGGACGGCGATCACGGAATCGAAGTAGTCCGCTGTTGCCTTCTCTGCCGTGAGCAGTCCGGCGTCATAGGCGGAGAGGCCGTACTGCTCCATAAGGCGAGCTTTCCGAGCGCGCGGAAGCTCCGGCAGATCGCTCCGCACGCGGTCGACCCACTCTCGCTCGATCACAAACGGGGGCAGGTCGGGCTCGGGGAAGTAACGGTAGTCGGACGAGCCCTCCTTGACGCGCTGCGAGACCGTTATGCTTTTCTCCTCGACCCAGCCGCGCGTTTCCTGCACGATCCTTTCGCCCCTGCGCGCGAGCCGGGTCTGGCGGTCGGCTTCGTACGTGAGCGCGCCGAAGACCGAGCGGAAGCTGTTCATGTTCTTGACCTCGACCTTTGGGCCGAGCTCTGTTGCTCCGCTGGGGCGGACGCTGATGTTGGCGTCGCAGCGGAAGCTGCCCTCCTCCATGTTGGCGGTGCTCGCGCCGATGTAGCGGAGGATCGAGTGGAGGGATAGCAAGTATGCTCGCGCCTCCTCCGGCGAGCGCATGTCCGGTTCGCTCACCGTCTCCATCAGCGGGACTCCCGCACGGTTGATATCGAGCAGGCTGTAGCGTTCCCCGCCGTATCCATTGTGGTGCGACAGCTTCGCCACGTCCTCCTCCAGGTGGACGCGATTGATCCGAATCGTGCGCTCCTCGCCGTCCACCTCGACGTTCAGCCTGCCGTCTGTAGCAATCGGTTGATCGAACTGCGAAATCTGGTAGCCCTTCATGAGGTCGGGGTAGGGGTAGTTCTTACGGTCGAATTTCGTGAGATCGGAGACCGTGCAGTCGAGGGCCAGCCCGGTCGCGATGACGATCTCCACCGCGCGGCGGTTGATCGTCGGCAGGACGCCGGGCATCCCCATGCAAACCTCGCACACTATCGTGTTGGGGACCGCGTCCTGGTACGACGCCGTGCAGCCGCAGAACATCTTGCTCCGCGTCAGAAGCTGACTGTGGACCTCCAGGCCGATGACGACTTCGTAGTCCATGCGTTGCCGGTGTGACCAGTACTGTGAATTGGATGAGAGAACCACTGGTATTGTAGTCCAGAGAGTGGGGAAAGAGAAATCGGGGTGTCGATGTGCGGAGGTTTGCTCATCGAGGATTTTAGATTCCTCACTACGCTACGCTGCGCTCGGAATGACATGGAATAACGCTGTGAAAGTACCAACAAAGTCGGTTTGCAATCCTCAATATCAGGTATGATATTGAGTGGGTTGACTGGTGTTGGTACAATCTTTGTCCAAATTCGATGGCGTATGTGCGGTTCGGGTGGATAAACACTAGTGAATGCCAAGGAGGCACATACGATGGCTGATCGTCAAGAAGTCGCGTTGATGGCGCACCTCATGCGGCGAGCGGGCTTTGGGGCCACTCACGATGAGTTGGAACACCTTGTAGCCCAGGGATATGAGGCGACCGTCGAGAAGCTGCTGGCCCCCGAGTCGGAGCCCGATATCGACGAGGCCCTGCTCTTTCGGTATCTCCCAATGGCCGAGTACATCACGGCGGCCGAGCACGCGCAGATGAACTGGCTCTACCGCATGGTCAATTCGCCGCGCGCGCTGCAGGAGAAGGTCGCCCTCTTCTGGCACCACGTCTTCGCCACCGGGCTGGACAAGGTGGAGACGGCAAACACGATGCACGACCAGATTGTCATGTTCCGGCGTCACGGTCTCGGCAATTTCCGCGACCTGCTGGTGCATCTCGCCCAGGACCCGGGCATGATCTACTGGCTCGACAACCAGGACAACCACAAGCGAGCCCCCAACGAGAACTGGGGACGAGAGCTTCTGGAGCTGTTCTCACTCGGCGTGGGGTACTACACCGAGAAGGATGTCTACGAGTGCGCGCGAGCGTTCACCGGGTGGACGTTCACGGGCAAGTCCCGGGGCCTCGCCTACCCGCCGCAGTCGTGGCGGTTCGACTACCGGGCGGAGGACCACGACGAGAACGACAAGACGTTCATGGGGTTCAACGGCAACTTCAACGGCGAGGACATCATCGACATCGTTGTCCGCCAGCCCGCCTGCGCGCGGTTCATCATGCGCCATATGTACAGCTTCTTCGTGGAGGATGAGCCGGAGGTGCCCAAGTGGCCGAACGAGCGGCCCAAGAACCCCGAGGCCATCGACATGCTGTGCGAGGTCTTCATCAACTCGGACCTCGAGATGAAACCCGTGCTGCGGGCGCTGTTCAACTCCGACTTCTTCAAAGAGGCCCAGTACAAGAAGGTGAAGAACCCCGCTGAGATCGTGGCCTCAACGCTCAAGATGACGGGGTCGTACAACGGCCCCAACCCCGATTGGGGACTGCTGTCGCTCGAACCGGGCACGATGGGGCAGGACCTGTTGAACCCACCCACCGTTGAGGGCTGGCATACGGGAGGCGAGTGGATAAACAGCGGTGCCCTCATCAACCGGGTCAACTTCGTGGCCGACCGGCTTCGAGACACGTCTTCGCCGGGCCTCCAAGCGATGGCGAGACGCATCGGCGACAACGGCGGGAGTATGACGACCGATACGTTCATCGACCGTTGTCTCTTTGAAATGGGGCTCGACTCGGTTGACGAAGAGACCTACGGGCAACTGGTCACGCAGGCCGAGTTGGGCGGCCCGATCGTCTATGGAGAAAACGGAGAGTTTGAAGGTTTCTCGGAGAGAGTAGCGGACATGCTCGCCCTCATTGCGGGCACCAAGGAGTACCAGTTCGGTTAACGGTCTTCCGTACCGGAGAGTTGTCGGCTGACGCCGAACGAAAGGACAGGTGAGCGATGACAGCGACGAGTAAAGACCCGGTACTGGTGGTATTGCAGCTCAGCGGCGGAAACGACTACATGAACACGATCGTGCCGTTCGCCGACCCGCACTACTACGATAATCGTCCCCTCTTGCAACTGGCTGAAGACGATCTCCTGAGGCTCGATGACGAGGTCGCCTTCAACCCGTCCATGGGGCCTCTGCATGAGATGTATACCAAGGGCGAGGTCGCCGTTCTGCACGGCGTGGGATGGGCCGGCTCCAACCGGTCGCACTTCCGCTGCATGGACATCTGGCACACGGCGGAGCCGGACGAGTTCGCCAGCCAGGGGTGGCTGGGCAAGGCCACGCGCCAGATCGACCCCAACGGGGAGAACCCCGTCACCACCGTGAACGTCGGGCAGGGACTGCCGAGAGCCCTGGTGGCCGACGGTGTGTCCGCCGCATCGGTGGCGAACATCGACACGTACGGGATGCTCACGTCGGTCGAAAGGGCGGAGCAGCGCGCACAGATGCTCGACCGCTTCGCCAAGATGTACGCGCCCGCGATAGGACGCGGACCTGTCGCTGAATACATCGCCAAGACCGGCACGGACGCGCTCAACGGGGCAGACATGATCGCCGTCGCGCCGAAGAAGTACACGTCCGAAGTCGAGTACGCCTCCAATACGGTGGCGCAGAGATTGAAGGACGTGGCGATGATCCACACGGCGGATATCGGGACGCGGATCCTCTACACCGAGTTCGGCGGGTTCGATACGCACGCGGCGCAGGCCGTCAACCATCCTCGCCTGTGGGAGGAGGTGTCGGGCGCCGTCGCCGATTTCTGGGACGACCTGAACGCCCACGACGCGGCGGACAACGTGACGCTGCTGGTCTTCTCCGAGTTCGGGCGTCGGGTGCGCGAGAACGGCGGCGGCACCGACCACGGGGCCGGGGGCGTGGCGTTCGTCATCGGGCCGAACGTGAAGGGCGGACAGTACGGCGAGTACCCGAGCATCGAGGCCGACAAGCTGGTCGAGGGCGACCTCGCTCCGGGCATGGACTTCCGAGGCCCGTACGCGGCCATCCTCGATGACTGGATGGGCATCGACGAACGCGAGATCGTGGGTGGCGAATTCGAGCGTCCGCCG
Source organism: Chloroflexota bacterium (assembly GCA_028875495.1). Lineage (GTDB taxonomy): Bacteria > Chloroflexota > Dehalococcoidia > Lucifugimonadales > VXLM01 > VXLM01. The sequence goes on along the minus strand of JAPPDQ010000137.1, from coordinate 2,504 downwards.
ATCTTCAAGAACTAGAGTCCTGTGTCGGAGATTCATCGATCAAATCAGCGCGTGAAAATCCCCTCTCCCTTGATGGGAGAGGGCTAGGGTGAGGGTGATGGCTGGACGTTTTACGGTGACTGCCAAAGCCATAACCTCGACGCTCACCCGAAGGATGCATCGATGATTACAACAACTGCTGCGGGCCGAACGTGGCACTACAGCCATAACCTGGGACGTCAGACAGCCGAGCACAACCAGAGCAAGTTCGGCAGGACGGGCGGCTACGGCTTTCCGGTGGACGTTGCGGCTGCCGGAAACGACATTCTCTTCGTCATCAGTCGCGGGTACGGATTCCCGAACGTCTCGTACGACTTCGACGTCTTCACCCGGATCGGCAAGACGACTATGGACGAAGATCATATCGGCGACTTCGCTCGCGGCGGCTTCACCTGGCCGGTGGGGATTGCCCTATCGAAGACCGATGGAAGTGTCTTCGCCTCCGATGAGCACGAGTGCAATATATCGGTCTTCGATCCGGACGCAATCCAGACGTTCTGCGAACGCGACCCGGATGGAGAGTACTTCAATAGGTGGGGTACGAAGGGCTCCGAGCCGGGAGCGTTGAACGGCCCCGCGGGGATTGCCTTCGACGCCAACGACGACCTCTACGTCGTCGACAGCCTTAACAACCGCGTCCAGGTGTTCACCAAGAGTGGCGACTTCCTCAGGGCGTGGGGTTCTGCCGGCACTTCCGAGGGTGAATTCAACCGGCCATGGGGAATCACCATCGACCGCGAGGGGGCCGTCTACGTCGCGGACTGGGGCAACCACCGCGTTCAGAAGTTCGACCCGGACGGCGAACACCTCATGACGTTCGGCTCGCAGAACGGGTCGTCATCGTCGCTGAATCACCCGGCGGGAGTGGCCGTCGACAGCGACGGCGACGTGTACGTCACCGACTGGGGGAACCGGCGGGTGCAGATATTTGAGCCGAACGGCGAGGCGCTCTCCGCCCTGTACGGAGACATGCGGGAGCTTTCCAAGGCGGGCCAGTACGCCCTGGCACGCGACCCGGAGAGCATCAAGAGGCTCAACCGGTACGACGAGCCGATAGCGTACCTCAATAAGTTCTCAAGGCCCGTGGGCATCGAAGTCGACGACCAGGACCGCATCATCGTAACGGACGCCATGGGTCGTCTCGTGGTCTATCGGAAGGACAGCGACTACCAGGAACCGCCGCTGTAGGCACCGCAAATGCTTAATGGCCGAAATCTCTGAAATGAGGATCAAACAATCCCCTCTCCCTTGATGGGAGAGGGCTAGGGTGAGGGTGATGGCTGGGCGTTCTACGGTGACTGCCAGAGCCATAACCTCGACGCTCACCCGAAGGATGCATCGATGATTACGACAACGGCAGCGGGCCGGACGTGGCACTACAGCCATAACCTGGGGCGGCACACAGCCGAGCACAACCAGAGCAAGTTCGGCAGGACGGGCGGGTACAGCTTCCCTGTCGATGTAGCGGCTGCCGGAAACGACATTCTCTTCGTCATCAGTCGCGGCTGGGGCCATCAGGTGGTCGTTAATTTCGGCTTCGACATTTACCTCCGTGTCAGCAAGACCACGATTGACGAGGACCACATCGGAGACTTCGCCCGAGGCGCGTTCACCTGGCCGGCCGGCATCGCCGTCTCAGAGTCTGACGGAAGCGTGTTCGTCTCCGACGAGTACGAGTGCACGATATCGGGCTTCGACCCGGACGGAACCATAGTGTTTCCCGAACGTAACTCCGATGGTGAACACATCGAGCGATGGGGTGCGAAGGGATCCGAGCCGGGAATGCTGAACGGCCCCACGGGAATCGCCTTCGACGGTAGCGACAACCTCTACGTCGTCGATAGCCTGAACAACCGCGTCCAAACGTTCACCAAGAATGGCGAGTTCCTCAAAGGGTGGGGTACTGCCGGAGACTCAGAGGGGGAGTTCAACCGGCCTTGGGGCATCACTATCGACCGGGAGGGGGCCGTATACGTTGCCGACTGGGGGAACCACCGCGTGCAGAAGTTCGGCCCGGACGGCGAGTATCTGATGACGTTCGGCTCGCAGAACGGGTCGGGGTCGTCCCTGAATCACCCGGCCGGGGTGGCGGTGGACAGCGACGGCGACGTCTACGTCACCGACTGGGGCAACCGTCGGGTGCAGATCTATGAGCCGGACGGCGAGGTGCTCGCGGGGCTGTACGGAGATATGCGCGACCACTCCAAGGCGGCCCAGTATGTCTTGGCCCGCGACCCCGATACCATTAAGCGGATGAACCGGGACGATGCCCCCTTCAAATATCTCAACAAGTTCTCCAGGCCCGTCGGCATCGATATCGACGAGCACGACCGCATCTTCGTGACCGACGCGTTGAGCAGGGTTGTGGTCTACAACAAGGACCGCGACTATCAGGAGCCGCCGCTGTAGGTTCCGCAAATAGAGAATCCCCTCTCCCTTGACGGGAGAGGGCTAGGGTGAGGGTG
>JAPPDQ010000079.1 GCA_028875495.1 Chloroflexota bacterium | reverse complement strand
TGCCGCCCGGCCAGTCGCGCACCGGGTTGCACGTCATGAACATCGTCGTGACGTGGGGCTGGGGGTTGCACAGGGGCTGGGAGGCGATGTCGAGCGTCTCGTCGGCGACCCAGAAGTCCTCGATCACGTTCGCGGTCTCCTCATCGATCAGCCCCGGCTCCTCCATGAAGACGCGGGGCTGGCGGTCCATATCGTGCCGCCCGCCGGGAGGGTCGTCGGGGCCCCGTTCGGCGGCCCAGACGGCCTTCCTCCTGTCCAGGATCGTCTCGCAGCCGGCGCGCATGGATTCGAGCTTGTCCGGCGGAATGACATTCCGCAGTATCAGGAATCCCTGCTCCATGAACTGGTCTCTGTCTATGTTCATTTTTGTGCGTTCCTCCTTCTGGCCGTGCATTCCAGTACGTTCGCCGCTGCCGTAAGGGCCTAGGTGATTGCAATGGGCCGAAGCACGGTCAGTGTGAGTTAGTGTTGTTCTATTCGATTGGGACCTCGTCGCCGTGCCAGGGGAAGGCGTAGGAGGGATTGTTGGAGAAGCGGTCGAGGCCGCATTCGAGACGGACGGAGGTCATTGGCGGAAGTTCGACGGTGAAGTGCTTGCCGTTGACAGTGGTCGAGGCGCAGCTCGTGGTCTGCTCGGCGCGGGTGCGAAGGCCGGGGTTGATACCGTCGTAGCTGTACGCCGTCTGGTCGAAGCTGACGTCGGTGAACGAGTGCTCGCCGAATGCGCCCGCCTGCACGATGAGTGAGCGTGTCTCGCTGTGGCCGGTGTTTACGAGCTGGATACAGACCTTGTCGGCTGAGAGCTCGTCCACGAGGGCGGATACGTCGGGTGGGAGGCCGGGTCGACGCTCGCAGGGGTCGAAGTACCGCACGGTCGCGCGGAGGATGCCGCCGTTGTAGAGCGGTGCGGGGGAGCCCATAGTGGTCTGGATGAGGGCCTTGACGATGACGGGGTTGGGAGGCCAGTTGTTGTCGTCGATGATCTGCTGGACAGTGCGGGTGTCGCGCTCCATAGCCTCGATGTAGCCGGCCACCTGCTCGTAGTCGGCGGACATGGTCTGGATGGGCCAGTCGGGGTTCTTGCCGTCGTAGTACTGGAAGCGGGAAAACTCGGTGCGAGCGCCTCCGCGGTCACCGGTCAGCGGAATGTCGTTCCAGTCATCGCCACCACCGTTCATCCATCGGTCGCGGACGCGGGTAACGATGTCGTAGTCTCCTTCGGACATCGACGCATGGTGGAGATGCGTCAGATGCGGCGGGCCACCCCGGATGCTGAAGTCGCCGTATGAGGCCCAGCCTTCGGCTCCGTAGCTGGTGGGCACCACCATGCAGCGGCTTTCGGTCTCCGTCTCGATGGAGTTCTCCATGAGGACGCGGACCTGTGAGCGCAGGACTTCGAGGTAGGAGTCGTCGCCGCCGCTCAGGAGGTGGGCGCACTCCGCGCCGATGATGAGGCCGAGGAAGAGACGGTCGATGGCGCGATCGCCGGTGCTCCAGCCGTGCAGGCCGCCCCACCACTGTCCGTCGCGGGCCTCACCCACTTTGCCGGTGGAGCCGACGTTGTCGGGGATGATGCCGTCGTTGGCCTCGATGCGGTCTATCCAGCCCTGTACGTAGTCGAGCACCCACTTCTTGTACTTCTCGTCGCCGGTGTAGAGGTAGGCGTTCGTGATGAGTGCGGTCGTGCAGAGGTTGCTCGGCTCGTCGCCCTGGAGGACCATCTCGTCGAAAATGTCGAGGATTTCCTCGCGGCGGGCGTCATCCTCGTACCAGCGAGGCTCGAGCTCTTTGACTCTTGGATAGAGGAAATGCGGGAGCAAGGGCTCGGCGCTAGGGCTGTCCTCCATCGTGCCGCGGTGTCCGAAGTCGCCGAGCGACCGGCGGTCGAGCCAGTGGCGCACGAGGTGGACATGGTCGGAGACGTTGCCGTCGGTGTGAACGATTCCCTTGTGCTTCCTCACCTCCGTCATGGGGCCGGCGCCGCCGTGCAGGGGGGAGCGGATGATCTTGTGGACGGGGTCCCAGTTGGGGGCGTCCGGGTCCTCGCCGATGTACATGGCGGCGAACTTGCGGGCGCGCTCGCGGTTGGAGGGGTTGGTGGGATCGGCGAGACCGAAGTCGTAGAGCATCTGGTTGCCCTCGCCCATGTGGAACCAGTCAGCGTTGAAGGGGATGTCGAGGTTCCAGTACTCGTTGCGAAGCTGCGGCATGTACATGGGGTGGTTCGGGTCGTCGTCGGTGAGCTGCCGCTCCTCGCTGTAGAGCCAGGTGATGGCGTCCCACTCGCGCTTGGCGATGTCGAGGAAGCGGCGAGGGCCACCGAGGGCGTAGAAGATGCCGCGCATGGACCGGCTTTCGTAGGCGTCGTCGACGTCGAAGAAGTGGTAGACGCGGCCATCGGACCTCGCGTACTTCTCGGTGGCAACGTCGCCGGCGATGCCGATGATGTCGAATAGGCGGCGTTGGAGGAGGGCCCAGTCGGGCGGGGGAGCGATCTTGGTTGCGGTTATTTTTGTATAGGACGTGTCCATACTTGCCCCCTTGATTTGGATCGTGGGATTGTTCGGGTGATTATAGACGAAAACGGGGGAGGGGGTTGGCCTTTGAAACTTTCCCAAGACTCGTTGGGTTGGCGGAGAATTGCCCTTCCGACAGGCTTTCAAGTAACTACTCAGGACAGGATGAAGATTCACCGCAGAGAACACAGAGAACGCAGAGTGGGAAAGATCGTCTTCGCGGCAGTTACTGACACCCTGTACAGCCACGAGCGCGGGGCGTTAAGACTGCTCAGGGCGAACGTGATTTCCCTACAGACGTGTGTGAAGAACTCGTCGAGGTGTGTGTGGGCGGGGAGACACGCAAAGCGCATCACGTTTCCGCTGACGAGTCCATGCGTTTTCCGACGTACAAGAGGTGGTTCGCCATCCCTAGAATACTGGGGTCGCCGGCAGTCTGAATGATGACGTCCAAGGCCGTTTGATAGGCTGTTGGATCGGTGGAGGCCAAATCGGAGAGGGCCCTTTGGCTCTTCACTGCGATGCCTTCCGCTGACGATAGGGCCAGCGTTGTGAAACCGTGCTGCTCGAAGAAGGGAGACACCTCTTCGGGCAGTGCTCCATAACCATCCGTAAAGCGGCCGGGCACATCGTTGATAAACACGCCCTCATTCAGCAAACGCTCCATGAAGTCCGGCTGAGCAAGGTGGCGGCGCTCGTCAGGGATATCCAGAGTGCGACGGAGGAAGGCGTAGCGTGGCATTAGCGCCACGAACGCGGTCCCTCCGACGCGAAGGACACGGTGTAGTTCATCGGCGGCAAGATTCCGGTCTTTTGGATCGGGGAGATGGTAGAAGGGTCCCAGGCTCAAGACTGCGTCGAATGAGCTGTCGGGCCAATGCGACAGGTCGCGGGCGTCGGCTACAACGATCTCTTCAACCAACTCTTCCACCCCGGCTTGACCGATCTTGGTACGAGCAATGGAAAGCTGTTCAGGGCACAGATCGGCGAGACTTACGCGGTGGCCGCGCTTCGCCAGCCAGATTGCGTATCGTCCGGGGCCACCGCCGATGTCAAGCACCCGTGCTTGGGGAGGCAGGTATGTGGTGAGCACCTGACAGGTGACTTCAAACTCGATTGCGCCATCGTCCGGGTCCTCGAGTCTGGCCCATTCTCGCTCACCGAGACCAGCATAATAGGCGTGGACGGCGTCAGTGGTCATGGACTGTGGTCCTCCCTTGTTTGTTGAAGCAACGGATGGTCGCCCGATGGACAGGTTTGAAATCTACTCCTACGTGATGTGGTCAAAGTGAACCGGATTTGTTCGGTGAATCTCTGGTTTGGGACATTGGGTTCTGGATTCCCGCTTTCGCGGGAAAGACGGTGTGAGAGTGTTGTGCCGGGTCATTTGCGACGTGGACGCAACGAACTGGTATTAGCCTGATTGTAGCAGCGACAGTCCGGCGGCTCCGATGGCTGAGAGGAGGACGACGAGCCATGGGGGCCATTTCCAGAAGGTTAGGAGGCCGAATGCGGCGGCTCCGAGGGCCAGGTCTTCGCGTGAGGTGATGGCGGTGGTCCAGACGGGGTCGTAGAGGGCTGCGCCGACGAGGCCGACGACGGCGGCGTTGATACCCATGAGGGCGGCGCGGAAGCTGGTGCGCGATCTCAGGTTGTCCCAGAAGGGGAGGATGCCGATGACGAGGAGGAAGGACGGGAGGAAGATCGCGACGAGGGCGAAGAGACCACCAGTCCAGCCGCCGTTGACGGTCCCGAGGTAGGCAGAGAAGGTGAGCAGGGGGCCGGGGACGGCCTGTGCTGCGCCGTAACCCGCTATGAACTGGTCTTTCGTTGTCCAGCCCTGCGGGACGACCTCGGCTTGAAGGAGTGGCAGGATGACGTGGCCGCCACCAAAAACGAGCGAGCCGCTGCGGTAGAAGCCGTCGAAGAGATTCAACCATTCATTCTCGACGACCTGCCGAATAATTGGAGTCCCGATTAGCAAGAGCAGGAAGACGGCGAGGCACGTTAGGGCGAGCCAGCGACCGATGGAGATCTTTTGTGTAGTTGGGTCGATTGAATCGGTTTGGCCACGCAGCAGACGCCATCCGACGAGTCCGGCGACGGCGATGACGACGATGTTGGCGATGGGATGGCTCCAGAATAGGAGGGCGATGCAGGAGATCACGGCAATGGTGGCGCGTTGTTTGTCGGGGGTGAGGTTCTTCGCCATGCCCCAGACCGCCAAGGCGACGACGGCTACAGCGACGGTCTTGAGGCCACGTAGCCAGTCCTCGTCGACGAGGTCGTCGAACTCGGTGACGCCGTAAGCGAAGAGGATGAGCAGAGCGGCGGAGGGCAGGGTGAAGCCCAGCCAAGCGGCCACTCCTCCAAGGAGACCGCCGCGCGTGATGCCCACGGCGATGCCGAGTTGGCTGCTTGCGGGACCGGGCAGGAATTGGCACAGGGCCACGAGGTCGGCGTAGGAGCGCTCATCGAGCCACTTTCGGGCGACGACGTACTCTTCTCGAAAGTAGCCGAGATGGGCGACGGGGCCTCCGAAGGAGGTTAATCCTAGTCTGAAGGCGACGAGGAGGATTTCGATGAGACGGCGGGGGGTGCCGGGAGGTAGGGATTCGGGGTTTGCGGGGTTCAAAGGCTGTCAGTGTACCGGGGTGGAGGTTGATTTTGTTGCAAAGGCCAGTGGGTGTCAGCCAGTCACCCTCACCCTAAACCCTCTCCCAGGACGGGAGAGGGGATTGGCGGTCGGTTTTGGGGATCCCAGCGTGGGCTAGTAGTCGAAGGGGAAGGGGATTTTGTCTCCGTGCCAGGGGAAGGCGTAGCCGGGCTTGTTGGAGAAGCGGTCGAGTCCGGCGTCGATCCTGATGGAGGTTCCCGGCGGGAGATCGACGGTGAAGTGTTTGCCGTTGACCTCGGTGCTCTGCAGGCCGTCACCGGTGCTTGTGGTCACGGTGGTGAAAGTGTGCTCGCCGAAGGCACCCGACTGAATGATGACACTGCGGGGCTCATTGCGGTTGGTGTTCACAAGCTGGACGCCCACGCCGTCGGCGCGGAGCTCATCGACGAGGACGGCGACGTCAGGCGGGAGGCCGGGACGCATTCGACAAGGGTCGAAGTAGCGAACGGTCGCGCGGAGCAGGCCGCCGTGGTAGAGGTACTGGGGCGAGCCGAACATGACGTGGGTGAGTATCTTGGTGAAGACGGCGTTTCTCGGTTCCTGGTTGTCGCGGAGAATTTCAGGGACTGTACGATCGTCGTTCTCCATCGTGTGGTAGTTCTCCAGCGCCTTTTGGTACTGGAGTGAGAGGGTCTTTTCCGGCCAGTTCGGGTTCTTGCCGTCGTAGTACTGGAAGCGGCTGTACTCGCTATCCCACTCGGCCCTGGCCGCTCCGAGAGCCTCCTCGTTCCAGTCGCGCAAGTGGTCTCCCTCCCGGACGCGGAGGATGAGGTTGTAGTCGTCCTGGGACATGGAGGCGTGGTAGAGGTGCGCGAGCTCGTAGAGGCGCAGGTTGGTCGACGAGGTGGCGTCCCACTTATCCTCTTCGACGTGGGCGTGTACCCACCCGTCGGGGGTTGCGCGGTTGGGGACGAGAAGCTGGCCGTTGTCGTCGGTTATCGAGTTGTCGAGGAGGACGTTGATCTGAGAGCGGAGGATTTCGAGATAGGAGTCGTCCTGTGTCACAAGATGTGCGCACTCCGCCGCGACGCCGAGGGAATGGAAGATGTGGCTCCACCCGACGTAACTGTTCCAGCCGTAGAGGGTGCCCCACCAGACACCGTCGCGGTGCTCGCCGGGCTTGCCGGTTGGGCCGACGTTGTCGGGGATGATGCCGCCGTTCTGTTCGATGCGGTCCATCCACGCTTCCACGTAGTCGACGACCCACTGCTTGTACTTGTCGTCGCCGGTGTAGAGGTAGGCGTTGGTGACGAGGCCGGTCGCGGCGAGGTTTGCGGCGGAGTCGCCGTTGAGGACCACCTGGTTAAAGAGGGCTACGATCTCCCTCGCCTGTCTGGGGTCATCCCACCAGCCGGGTTGGAGGTCCTTGACCGCAGGGTAGAGCGACCCGCGCACGCCCATGGTCTTTGCCTTCCAGCCGGGGGACGTAGAGTGCCCTCCGTGAAGGTACATCTTCACCATGTCGAGGGTGGCGTCATGGAACGGGCCGAGGCTGCCGTGCATGGGTGAGCGGATGATCTTGTGGACGGGATCGTAGATGGGAGACTCGGGGTCTTCGCCGAGGAACATGTCGGCGAAGCGGCGGGAGCGACGGACGTTCTCGGAGATGGTCGGATCGCCGAGGGCGAGGTCGTAGAAGGCCATGTTGCCCTCGCCCATGTGGTGCCACTCGGCGTCGCCGGGATGGACGATGCTGAAATACTCGTTGTGGATGTTGTGCTTCAGCCGCATCGGGTTTACGCCATGGAAGTAGTCCATGTTGTTGATGCGGTTGCCGTCGCGGTCGTCGAATAGGCGCGTGGTTGCGTTCCAGTGTTTCAGGGCAAGATCGACGAGGCTCTCGTCTCCACCCATGTTGTAGAGGAGGCACCAGTTGTATGAGCGCTCGTAGTAGTCGTCGAGGTCGTCGGACCAGTACCACGCGCCGCTTCGCTCGGCGTACTTGTGGCTCATCATGTGGGCGCCCTTCTCCATGAGGGCGATGAGCTTGAGTTCGAGCAGCGCCCATGAAGGGGGAGCGGCGACCTTGTTGGCGGTGATTGTGGGCATATTGGGCATGGCAGTCATGGGGTACCTCGTGTTTTGGAGGAGACAGCCCCCTCATTCGACGGGGCGACTCGCTCTGAGTGGTTGGCTACTCGTGGAACGGGATCGGGATGCTCTCTCCGTGCCATGGGAAGGCGTAGCTGGGCTTGTTGACGTAGCGGTTCATTCCCGCGTTGAGGCGGATGGCCGTTGACGGAGGGAGTTCGACTACGAAGGCCTTGCCGTGCACAGGCAGGACGGTGTCGCCGTCGTCGCCCTCCCGGTGGAATGCGACCTCGGTGAAGTCGTGCTCGCCGAATGCGCCGGCCTGAACGATGACGCGGCGGGTCTCGCCATGGTTCGTGTTGACGAGTTGAATGCCCGCGCCGTCGGGCCGGATCTCGTCGACGAGGGCGGCGGTGTCGGGCGGGAGTCCGGCGCGTCCGCGGTCCTTGTTGAAGTAGCGCACCGTTGACCGCATGAGTCCGCCGTTGTATGTCGCCTGTGGGGTGCCCATCGTTACCTGAGTGAGACCCTTGGTCAGGACGAGGTGCTGCGGCATCTGGTTTGTGGTGATGATGTCGTATGGAAGTCGTTCGTCCTCCATCATTTCCTCGTACTTGCTGATGGCCTCGTTGTACTCGGCAGTGAGTATCTTCATCGGCCAGTCGGGGTTCTTGCCGTCGTAGTACTGGAAGCGTGAGAACTCGGTCTCGCCACCGTTCTTCTCTCCGAGACGGTCGCCGACCTCGTTCCAGTCCCGGCGCACGTCTTGATCGCGGATGTGGGTGATGAACTCGTAGTCCTGAGAGTCCATGGAGGCGTGGTAGAGGTGCATCATCTCCTGGGCACGCATGGGGCTTGGGCCCTGCATGACGCCGCGCGAGGGGATGCCGTCGTTCATGCCGCGTCCGACGGGGGGAGTGAGTATCCAGCCCTCGGGGCCGTAGCGGACGGGTGTGATGAGCTGGCCGTCGTCCTCGATCTTCGCGGCGTCGACGATGACCCTGAGCTGCGAGCGCAGGAGGTCGAGGTACTCGTAGTCGCCGGTGAGCATGAGGGCGCATTCGACGGCGGTGTTGATGCCGTGGAACATGATGTTGTAGCCCTGGTAGTGGTTCCAGCCGTACTGGCCGCCCCAGAAGACGCCCTCGCGTCCGCCGCCGATGACGCCGTCGTGGTCGACGTTGTCGGGGGTGATGCCGCCGTTCTTGTTCGTGCGGTCGATCCAGGCTTCGAGGTAGTCGAGCACCCACTGCTTGTACTTGTCGTCGCCGGTGTAGAGGTAGGCATCGGTGACGAGGGCGGCAGCAGCGAGGGTGTTGGGGGTGTCGCGTTGGAGCACGAGCTTGTTGAAGAGGTCGACGATGTAGGCCCTGCGCTGCGGGTTCTGGAACCAGTGGGCTTCGAGGTGCGGGACGATGGGGTAGAGGCTGGCACGGACGCCATAGTAGTTGACCTCGCCACCGAGGTAGCGGCCCGCGAGGAGCATGGTGTTCGCCCAGTGGACGTCGCCTTCCAGCACGGGGCCCTGGCTGGACTGGAAGGGAGAGCGGATGATCCGCTTGCTGGCGTCCCAGAGGTCGGACTCGGGGTCCTCGCCGATGTACATGGCGGCGAAGCGGCGTGAGCGGCGGGCGTTTTCGGAGATGGTGGGATCGGCGACGCCCATGTCGTACCAGGCCATGAGGCCCTCGCCGAGGTGATGCCACTCCATCGGGTGGTTCATACCCCAGAACTCGTTGTGCTGGGCAG
>JAPPDQ010000402.1 GCA_028875495.1 Chloroflexota bacterium | reverse complement strand
TCATCCACATACCAGTATGCGTTGGGACTGACGACCTGAAGCGTCGCGTCGACCACATACGTGGTGTCGGTATCAATGTCTACCACGAAGAACTGTTGTTGATCTCCAACTTGCTCTTCGATGGAAACTGCATCCAATGTTCGGCGCGAGCCTTTCGGCACTCCACCGAGTCGTTCGGCCAGAGCGTGAAGATCACGCTCCGGCAGTTCGTGTGGAAGACTGCGAGGGAGGGCAGCGGAGGAACTAGCTAATGCTGTCGGTTGTGGAACGGGCGTAGCTGCTTCAGGTACAGCGGGAACGTCTGTAGCCGCGGGAGGTGAATCTGAAATCGGAGATGCGCCGGCCGTGGCAGGTGTGGGTGTCTCGGCGACTTCGTCAGCGGGAAGCGGCATAGCTGTAGGCGTGGGATGTTTCACCGCCTGGCCGCACGATGCGATTATGGGCATCGTCAAGATTGTGGTCGCGAGAAGAAACGGTACCAGCGTGCGACCCCTTTGGCTCAAATGGTGAAATATGCTCATAGTAAGTACAACGGTCATTCGGCAATGGGGTTCTAATGTCTGATGGGACCAAAGACACCGATGCTGCCGCAACACCCTGATTCACGTACGTGAAATGTAGCTCAGCGTTTCCCAAATTGTCACCCATCGCTGTCACTGCGTATGTGATACTGTCTAAAAGAGGGTCCCAGCTCAGGCGTAACTCCGGATTCAAGGACTGCGGCGCAGCCGGGTACGCACAGACACCACCATATCTATCGACAGTCTGACCTCAGGGAGCGGTGCGAATTTGCCTAGACGCCCCTACGGTGAATGCCAATTGAGACGGACTGCGCGCTCGTCAATGTGTGCGTCAGCAGCGACCCTTGCCGGAATCGTGATCCTCATCACTCTGGCAGCCTGCAGCTCCAGTGACGATCACACACTGCCCTCCGATCCTAAAGTCAGCCTGAGCCCAATTGGCACGGAAGTGCGTGCGACGCCGACTATCGAAGCAACTCCAACCGCCGAGAGCTCGGACTCCCTCGGCTCGATGATGCAGTCTCGGGTTAATCATAGCGCCACACTGCTTCGGGACGGTCGTGTGTTGGTAGTGGGAGGAATGGATGAGGGGTTCAATCCTCTCGGTACAGTCGAGATATTCGAACCTGAGACGAACCGCTGGTTCGCGGCGGATGAGATGAAAGAGGCTCGAACGGAACATTCCGCCACGCTCCTGAAGGACGGTCGAGTGATGGTAACGGGCGGGATGAATGAAAAGCTCGAACTATTAGGCACAACTGAGATATTCGACCCCAATACAGGGAAGTGGTCGGAGCACGAGGGCATGCGAACGGTGCGCCGGGGGCACTTTACGCTTTCTCTTCACGACGGCAGGGTGGCAGTCGTAGGAGGAGTAGGCCAAACCCTGGGCGGCATGGGCATTCTTGCGAACATCTCCGCTGTAGGGGCGCTGCTGTCGACCGAAATCTACGACCCGCAAACGGACACGTGGTCTCGAGCAAGCGACATGCGCGAGGGGCACAGCGGCGGCCTTGCCTTGGTGCTGAAAGATGGCAGGGTGCTCATCGCGGGCGGGTACAATCAGGCCGAAGGGCTAGCGTCTTCCGAGGTATTCGACCCCTCCATCGACGAGTGGATGCGGACGGCTACGATGGCCCGTAAGACGTTCGCGAATACGGCGATCGTGCTCTCAGACGGCACGGTGTTGTTCACGGGAGGCTTCGGCATGTCAAGAGCCAAGGGGGGCATAATTCCCGGAAGCGAAGTGTTCGATCCGAAGACGAACGAATGGAGCAAGGCCCCTGACACGGTGCATGGAAGAATGAAGCACACCATCACACTGCTTCCGGACGGTAGAGTCATTGCCATTGGGGGTTCAATCGCAAGCGGTCCGGTCAACTCTGCGGAGTACATGGATCCGATGACCTGGGCGTGGTCTGAGATCGCCCCGATGTCAGTAGAGCGCTCCGGACACACTGCGACCCTGCTCAACGACGGTCGGATTTTGGTCGCCGGCGGGGCGACCGAAAAGACGGTCGAAGCGTACGACGCCGACACGGATGAGTGGACAAGCAGCGGTCCCTAAAGTCTACGCCCCTGTCTTGACCAGCTTCTGCATCGACCGCAGCTCGCGAGGTGGCTCCATCTTACTGCCGTAGTCGCTGTACGACACCTCGGCAACGTAGATGTCTCCCTTTGAGTCTACCGCGATGCCGTGCGGCGAGTAGAACCTGCCCGGCTCGTCGCCGTAGCTCTCTCGTCCGACTCGCGCCAAGAGTGTCCCGTCGGTCTGGTAGATCGACACGCGGGGACCGAGATCGGTGCCTATCACATTCGACGCGATCCCCGCGAAGTATTCGCCAACGTAGATGATGTCGCTCTCGCCTCGTTTGTCGATGTACACGGCTGCGGCCCTAGACATATTCACCCACTGCGTCTCGTATTTACCGTTCTCATCGAAGATCTGCACGCGGTGGTTTTCCCGGTCGCCGATGTAGACGTACCCGTCGCTGTCAATGTCGATGTTGTGGACGATGTTGAGTTGTCCCACGTCGGTGCCTGACTCTCCCCACGTGCCAAGGTAATTGCCATCGGGATCATAGGTATGAACATGCGCGTTTGAGTATCCGTCGGCGACATAGAGAATCCCGGTGCGGGGGGCGACGCCCACGTGCGTAGGCCGGTTGAACGGCTTGCCGCTCATGGCAGGAGCCGGATTGCCAGGATCTCCCAGTGTGAATATCAGCTTCCCATCGGTCGTGAGTTTTCTTATTGTGCTGTCGCCGTTGTCCACGCAGTACACCGAGTCGTCGGGACCGATGGTGATCCCGTGTGGCGTATCGAAGATACCCTCGCCCCAGGAGCGCAGGAATTTCCCGTCGCTGTCGAAGACGATGACCGGGTGCCCGCCCCGGTTGAATACGTAGACGTTGTCGCTGCTGTCTACGGCGACTGCCGTAGCCTCCTGATAGATCCAACCGTCGGGCAGTTCGCCCCAATTGTCGCCGGAGACCTCATACGTGTATTCGCCGCTGCCGAGTTGTGCCATGTTGTGCTGCTTCCTTTTTTGTTGTGTTTCTAGCGGGCCAGTTCAAGCAAGATCGGAACGCCCATGTCGATGTACTTCTGGCGGGTGTCAGGGGTGTTGTTGCGGTGTACCAGCTTGGTGCCGGTGCCTTCGAGCTGTTTGAGGACGTGTTTCACGCAGTCGTCAACTGACCGGAACGGATGATTCGGGTGGATTTCGATGTCGAGCGTCAAGTCCATCGGCCCGAATGAGAGGCAGTCGACGCCAGGCTTGGCGAGGATGTGCGCGTTTGAAACGGAGTGGAGGGACTCGATTTGAATCCAGAGGACTCCGGTGGAGTTCCACCACTTGCGGTAGGCGACATGATCGCCGCCGCGCTTTGCAAAGCCGAGGCGGGTGCGGCCTCCCCAGCTACGTACTCCGTCGGGGATGTAGTAGAAGTTGCCGACGGCCTCGCCGACCGTTTCCTCGGTCTCGACCTGTGGGACCTCGACGCCGGTGGGGCCGAGATCGAGATAGTTGCCGATCAAGTAAGTTAGGCGAGTGTGCTTGATTCGGAACTGAACGTGGATGCCGATTTCAGCGGCCATCTCGCAGAATGCGACGATGGTCTCCTCATTGAAGGCGGTGTGCTGGCTGTCGGTGCTCACGAAGTCGTAAGGCCCGGAAGCGATGATATCTTCGAGCCGTCCTTTCGAAGTCGTAGGTGGGACGCTTACGCCGAGCAGCTGCTCTCCGGCGTGAATGCGTTTCTTGAGCGTTAGCGCGCTCGGATTCGTCGGTTCCATTTGTTGCGGTACCTCGATGCGTGTGATGTGCGGAGCATATTGTATGGCGTTAATGCTTTGGGGTCTAGGGACTGCATAACTGGTATTGGCGTCGGAGAACCAGACCGAGACCGGCTCGACCGAAATGACACAGCGGAATTCGGCCATCGTCGTGTGGTAAACTCTGCGCCTGTGCGCGTTATGAACTTGATACTAATTCGACATGCCGAGAGCACGGCGAACTCCGAGGGGCGTTGGCAGGGCCGAGCAGACTTTCCGTTATCGGATGCCGGGCGGTCGCAAGCTAGCCGATTGAAGTCGCGGCTGGCGCGTGAGGACTACATGCCCACGCACATCTACTCCAGCCCGCTGAGCCGGGTTCTCGAAACCGCACAGATCGCCTCGTCCATCTGGGACAACCCGATCGAGTTGTGGGACGAACTGATGGAGCACGACGTTGGAGTATTCTCCAGTCTCACATGGGCCGAGATCGAGGAACGGTACCCCGAGCAAATAAGGGACTTCAAGGCGAAAGGCACCTTTGACGCAATAGAAGGGGCCGAGACCCACGATGAAATCCTGGTTCGGGCGGGGACTATCGTGGACAGGCTTATTTCCGAGCACGAAAACGATGACCGGGTGCTGGTCTTCTCCCACGGCGGCATATTGACCCATGTCATCTACCGGCTCCTGGGCACGGACCGGCTGTGGACTCTCAGGATTCGCAACACGGCTATTTTCGAGTTCTCCATTGACGTGGAGAAGTGGCACGAAGACGGCCGGACGCGCACCAACTTTGATCTGTGGAGCATCATCAGGTTCAACGATGCGCGTCACCTGGACGGAAGCGAGGAGTAAGGGTTTAGCCGAGGAAGAGGCGGAGGTGGGCGGCCTCCTGGATGTAGTGGTCGATCCCGACGGTTGAGCTGTCGCGGTTGAGGCTGGCCCAGATGGCACTGGTCAGTCCCTCGTGCACCCGGTCCATGTCGTCCGCGAACCGGCCCAGCAGATTCACGTATGGTTGGCCGAGCAACTCCTTGACGTGTCGCTCGTTGGCGAACTGCAGGGCCGCCCGCAGATCGCCGTCCAGACTTGGGTAGACCTCTCGAACGAAGGCAAGATCGTCGTCATCCAGGGCTCCCAGTCCCAGCAACTCCGGTGGGACGCCTATGGAGTAGAGGGAGGCCGAGAAGCCAATAGCGCGGGGAAGGGTCACTCCGCCGACGCCGCCGAGGGAGCGGCCATACCCGAATAGTCCGACGTGCATCTTGCGCTCTCGTCTTTTCGGCACGTGCGACGAGACATTCCTGATGGTGTCGGCCAGACGCTGCACCTGTGACTGGTACTCAGCGGTCGTCTTTTCAATTATCTCGACGGCCCGCGCCTGCTCAACTGGCACAGGCTCGCCGCGCTCGTGGTCGTGGATCTGCGAGATGGCGTTGCGGACGGTGTCCTGACCGTAGTCGTACTTGAACGCGGACTGGACAGTGAAGGTCTGAGCGGTAGGATACTCGGTGAAGGCGCGTTCGACGTTCACGGGGGTCAGATGACCACGAAACGGCACCGACCCGGCCCCGATGATGGGATAGAGGGGAATGCCAAGCTTTCGTTCAAGGTTGTGTAGACGCAGAAGACCGACTTTCAGGATCAGCTCAGCGCCGACGATGCCGTAGTTGAGCGCGGGGTCACTCCGGGCGAGGAATACTCGCTGGTACGGAAGGTCCCTATCTCGGACGTATTCCTCCACGATGCGGTCGCTGTGGAGAATATGCTCCATGTCCTCGATGAGGGGAATCACCCGAAGGCGCTTTGGGAGGAACTCTCCCACCCAGTCCTTGACGGATTGGCCGTCGAGTAGGTCCCGGTCCTCCTGTCCGACGATGATCTTTCGATAGTAGGCCTCAACCAGGGATATCTCCTCAGCTGAGGTCGTCATGGGAAGGATGACCTCCTGGATGGGAGCGAATTGCGCGTCGCCATAGAAGCCTTGCACCGTATCCCAGGCCGAAGGCACGCTCTGGAGCGCCTCGACCATCGACTTTCGCATGTCACGCTCGATGCGCGGATTCGGCACGCGCAGCGTCAGGGCGATGTCGCGACCAAGCAACCGTTCCTGCCGAAAGAAGGCCGGGTAGTTCGTGAGCAGCTTGCGGACTACTTGATTGTCGGCTTCCTTGCCCTCGGAGTCCCACATCTGCTCGTCACATCCCATGGCGAATACGCTCACGGCCTCAGCGACCTCGCCTTCGCCTTTCAGGACGCCCCTTTCGTCGGCATTGGGAGCCGGCGTGGCGTTGTCCGGGTGCTGAGTGCTCATCACTTTTGGGATTAGTGGCATTGCGCGTCTCCCCTACTCAATAGCCCGAGAAAATTTGGTGCAGCATCGAATCTAGGACCGGCGTGATTGTAACAGGACGGTCAATTATCGCCCAATCCGCTAGAAGAAGAAATCGTAATTTAGCGGAACCCGTCGCGGCTTCTCCTGTAACTCATCCTCACTAATGTAGACACCGTGGACCTCGGAGTTGAAGGCCTCGTAGCAGGAGTAGTAGACGCAGAAGAGAAGGCCATCAGGAAGCCTGACCACGGAGGGATAACCGCAGTTCCAGTCGGTTCCCTGATAGACCTGCGCGGCATATTGCCACGTTTCGCCGCCGTCAGAGGTCACGCTCACGCTCACGCCCGGTCGCTTCGGGTCGCGGTCGCGATAGAAGCAGGCTACGGCTCCGGAGCGGAGCTGGAAGAGGAACGGGGTCTGACCCTGAAACGGCAGCAGATGCGGCTTCGTCCACGTGCGGCCCTCGTCGGAGGAGTAGGACAGGTAGCTGTCGAAGGGAGGGTCCTGCGTGCGGATCACGGCCATGAACCGGCCATCAGGCAGCCTTGTCACGGCAGGCTCGTAGAAGATGATCTTGAAAGACCGCGCCACGACCGTCTTGTGTCCCCAACTCCTGCCCATGTCGGATGAGAACGCGACGGCGGCGTAAGTGCTGCCGCCGGGTTCGTCCGCGCCGTAGATGGGGAGCATCCAGTGGCCGTCGCTCGTGATCAGCGCGTGATCCATGGCGTGGGGCTCGGTGAATGCGCCGAAGAGGGCGAGCTCTTCACCCATGGGGCCCCATGTCAGGCCTCCGTCGGTGGAACGTATAGGGTGGACGTGGGACTCCGGCGAGCCGACACGACGGGCCTTCATCACGAACATGACGAGGTCGCCGTCGGGCGTTTGTACCATGCGGTTGCCACCGCTGCAGTCCCAGCCCGGCAGCGCGGCGACGGGGTGCGGCTCAGACCACGTGCGCCCGCCGTCCTTCGAACGTGTGGTCACCACGGCCCCGTCGTCGATCATGTCGTGGTCGCCCACGACGTGACGGCTGGCGAGACGGTAGCCGACCAGGAGGTCACCGTTCTCTAGCTGTTGGACACCCGCCAACGCCCTTGAGTGCGGCTCAGACCCGCCCGCGATGAGCACTCTTTCCAGTATTTTCATGTAGCTCAATCCTCTGAGGAATTCTGGGCAGGCACGCCAAGACTCGTGAAGGTGTCCTGGAGGTAGTCGACGGTGTAGTCCACCATGCCCTCGATCACCAGCCTTCCTTTCTCGGCCGTGGCGAGGCTGGAGCGGCCCCATACGCCGTCGGGACAGAACTCCTTCATGGGCAGGTAGTCGAAGTACACGGGGCTGACGTCGGGAACGTGGTTGACGCGAGAATCGCCCACCTGTCCGGGAGCTACGTGCAGCATGACAGAGGTCTCCAGTTCACCGGCGTGCTGCTCGTCCGGGTAGCCGTCCAGTATGTCGTCCAGCTTTGCGCCTGCGTCCTGACCGGGGCTCACGAGGACGACCTTGCCAATGGACTGGCTGAGGTTCAGGTCGCGCACGGCGAGTTTCAGAATCAGGTTGCCGCCGTGGAAGTTTAGCACGGCGATGCGACGGAACCCCTGCTCCAGCAGACTCTCTGCGATGTCGGTCACGACCGCTCCTAGCGTTTCGGGGGCAAGAGATATCGTGCCTCGGAAACCCGTGTGGGCCTGCGAACAGCCGTAGGGAATGCCGGGGAGGAGGAAGGCGTCGAGGCGCTCAGCCACTTGCATCGCCACGATCTCGCCCTGAAACCAGTCGACGGATAGCGGCAGGTGCGGACCGTGCTGCTCAATGGCGCCGACGGGAAGGACGGCGGTGTCAACGCCACTACATTCGAGGTCGAGGTGGGTCGATGTCACGTCGTACATGTCGCAAGTCCTTCCAACGTTATGACTGTTGAGCGAGAGTCTCTTACATGGAGAGACCGCTATGATAAAGCAAACGAAAGCTTGCGGCGGCGCTTGACGGATATCGGAGGGCCGAAATAGTATGTTCCACGTTGTTCGGGCCGTCTTCGGCACCAGCATTCCGGAGCGGGAAGTCTGAACCCAATTCCATCGGCAAAGGCATGAAATCATCACCCTACCCAGCGTCGGGTAACTCCGGGCTTCCGTCAGATGGATGATCTCAACGTCGTCGACGAGTGGGATGCGGGCGACATGGGTTGCGGGGAGATACTCATCCTGCTGAGAACGCGGATGCGTGATTTCGCGGCCGGGGACGTGCTCAAGCTGACGACTCGCGACCTGGGAGCGCCGGAGGACCTGCCCGCGTGGTGCAGACTG
Organism: Chloroflexota bacterium; assembly: GCA_028875495.1. Classification (GTDB taxonomy): domain Bacteria; phylum Chloroflexota; class Dehalococcoidia; order Lucifugimonadales; family VXLM01; genus VXLM01. The sequence goes on along the minus strand of JAPPDQ010000402.1, from coordinate 546 downwards.
ACCGAACGGCGATTGGTCCGCGCCGAGCACCCGGACTATTGGATCGAACAGACAAGCAACTGAACGACGAATGGGAGAGGACTTAAGCATGGCCGGAAAGTTTTGCGTCAGTCTCACCTGCGCCAAAGACAATACCGACAAGGCGACGGTGGCCTTCGTGGTCGCCAACGCGGCGCTCGGTTCGGAGAAGGAGACGATGGTGTTCCTGAGCACCGAGGGCGTCCGCGTGTCGCAGAAGGGCTACGTCGACGACGTCCACGAGGAGGGGTTCATGCCGCTCAAGGAGTTGATGGACGTCTTTGCCGAAGGGGGAGGGACGATCTACGTGTGTGCGCCCTGCTTCAAGAAACGGGGACTCGATGAGAACAACCTCGTCGACGGGGCCGTGATGGTGGGAGGCGCGAAGCTGGTGGAGTTTCTCTCCGACGGGACTCCCAGTGTCACGTATTAATCGTCGGTTCCATATTATTTTGGTCTACCACTCAAAGAACACCCTACCCCTAACCCTCTCCCACAACGGGAGAGGGGATACTCCCCCTTCGCCCC
>JAPPDQ010000106.1 GCA_028875495.1 Chloroflexota bacterium | reverse complement strand
CTCAGTGTATTTCTGCGCGGTCTCGTCGCCGGGGTAGAACGGGTGGCCTTTCGAGAAGACGCCCTGCGAAACAGTACCCTGACCCAGGAACATCACCTCGTTGATCTTGTGCGGGTCTATTGCGAGAGAAAGGGCCTTGCGGAACTCGAAGTTGTTCAGCCACTTCTTCACTTCCTCGTCCACCTCGTATTCGACGGGGCCCTCACCATAGGACATGTTGATGGAGAGACCGACTGCTCCGTGGGAACCCCAGAACTGCACGTCGATGTTGCTTCGCTCTTCGTTCTCTTTGAAGACCGGCACCTTGGCCATCTCAATGTGGCGGTGCTGGAAGTCGATCTCACCAGCCGAGGCCTTGAGGTTCAAGATCTCCTTGTCGCCGGTGAGCGTCATGGAAATCCGGTCGATGTATGGAAGCTGGTTGCCCGCAGGGTCGACTGCCCAGTAGTACGGGTTACGCTCCCACTCGTAGATCTCAGCTGTAATGGGGCTGGTCATCTTCCAAGGTGAAATGACCGGGGTGTCCGTGCTCTTGAGCGGGCTGGCGTTGTCCTTGAAGAACGTGATCCAGTTCTCATAGCCGGCGTCGGCAACGCGCTTGTCGAACGCGTCCTTGTCATCGGCGAACTTGCGGTGGATCGTCTTCAGGTAGTGCGTCGGGCCATACATGCCGTCCGCGATGCGACCATGAAGCGTCCAGCCACCAGTGGTGTAGTTGGCCAGTGAGTCGAGGAAACCGTCCTTGCGCTCCCTGAGCGTAACCGCAACCGTGTAATCGTCAATGGCGGCAAAGCTATCGACCTGCACACCCGACCAACCGATCTGGCCGTCTCGCGTGGGGTTGATCTCATCGTCGATAATTACGTTCTCGAAGTGCCAGACGAAGTCCTCGGATGTGAACGGCACACCGTCCGACCACTTCATCCCTTCCCGCAGGTACAGAGTGTAGACGAGGCCGTCGTCGCTAATATCCCAGTCCTTCGCCACGTTCGGGATGACGTCCGTCCCATTCAGGTCGTAGTACAGCACCATGTCCATCATCAGACGGTCCGCGTTCTGACCGTCGTTCGGGCCCGTGAAAGCTCTGCGCCATGTTCCGCCGTAGTCGCCGATGCGGTCCACGACGGGAACGACCATGACGTCTTCAGCGTTGGGAAGCCGCTCTTCAACCGGAGGGAGGCTTCCTGCCGCGACCATGGCCGCAAGCGTTGGGGCTTCGCTGAACTCCGTTGGATGGTCCCCGTCCCACACGAAAGTACCCTTGAAGGTACCCTCGAAGGTGGGCTTCTCCATCATCGCGTCGTCTTTCGCCGGTTCCTGAGCGGGCGCCGCTGCAGGAGCCGGGGCTGCTGCAGGTGCGGGTGCGGGTGCAGGAGCAGGCGCGGGCGCCGGAGCAGGAGCTGCCGTATCCGTGTCTGCGTCGTCGTCACTACTGCACGCGAAAACCGTGAAGAGCATCACGGCCAACGCTGCGAATCCGATTAGTCTTAGCCTCTTGGAGATCATATACCCCCTCCTTACTTGGTTTTCTCCTCAGTGCTTCCTAAAGTGTCGCCCCTACTCGACCGCAACGCTAAAATCGCATTGCCGTCAAGTCTCTAATTTACGGTACTGCTGGGTTAGCGGAGCGTCAACAGGTCAGGATATTATACGCTCCGCATATAAGATGTCTATCCCCAATTCTTGCTGTGAGTTGTTTCTCCAAGCCCATATCGGGTCGAATCCGGTCATATGTTATTACGAACACGACCGCAATTCGGTTTTGACAAGTGAAGTGGCATAGAAGTCTTGCGGCCCAGGAACCTTCCTTGCGACAATCTATCGGAAGTCAAAAGGTAGGATGGAGAGAGAATGGGTTCGACGTTGCTGAAAGCGCCAATCGCCTGGATTTTGGTGGCGGGGTCATTGGCGCTCTGGGTCACCGGATGCGGTGACGACAACTCCGCGCCGGCGGAGATCATTAGCCACTCGGCAGCGATTGCTTCAGACAATGTTCTGATCGCCGAGGTCGCAGTCACACTGGACCGGGAAGGCACGGTCTACATCGAGTACGAAAACGCCCAGGCAGGAAAGTTCCGCACGGCGACTACGGAAGATGCGGCGATAGAGCATCAGATACCCGTTCTCCGCTTGCGACCGACTGCGACATACTCCTACACCGTCGTATCCACCAACGATGAAGGTGAGGAGAACAGAAGCGATTCCGGCAGCTTCACGACCGGTGAGCTTCCCCCCGAACTCTCGACACTCACCATCGACGCGACCGGAACTCCGTCGTCCGAACTTGTCTTGCTCGACCACCGCGAGATCGAGGGCAGTTGGCTTTTTATGCTCGACGGTGACGGACAGATCGTCTGGTACTACGAGAGCCCAAATCCGGTCGAAGATGTCCCCTACCCGACCGGCGCCATCGTTCAGAAACCCAACTACAACCTCGTCTATCAGCTCAATAACCCATTCAACATCTGCTGCATCAGGGAGATCACGCCCACGGGTAGGGTCGTCGACAATCTCGCGGCAGGCCCTGTCAACGGCTTCCCGCACCGCGCCCTCCTACTCAGGCCGGACGGGAAGATACTTTACGCGGCCTGGACCTACCGCGTGATCGACGACACTGCCAACGACGGCGATGCCGAGACCTTGGTCGAGGGCCTTGCGCTCCGTGTCTGGGATCAGGAAACTGGCCTGAGCACCGAGCTCTGGAACGCCTTCGACGCCCTCGGCACCGACCATCGCGGCGGATGGGGCACCGGCAACATCGCCTCGTACCCGAACGAGGTCACCTTGCAGGAGCACACCCCACCCATCCGCTGGTCGGGCGCAAACTCGCTGCAAATCGGCCCACGCGACAACATCATCATCTCCATACCCAACTTCAGCCAGGTCATCTCGATTTCGCCCGACTTCCAGCGAGTCGAATGGAAGCTCGGCGGCCCCGAAAGCACCTTCACCTTCGAGGATCCCGCCGACCGCTTCTACCGGCAGCACACCGCCCAACAGCTACCCAACGGCAACATCCTCATGTTCGACAACGGGCGCAATCGGCCCGAAGAGGAGGGCGGCAACTACTCCCGCGCACTGGAACTGGCCCTCAACGACTACGATCTCGTGGCGCGAAAAGTCTGGGAGTACCGGCACGAACCCGACCTCTATGCCGTCAACCGCAGCAGCGCCTACCGCCTTCAGAACGGCAACACGCTCCTGAACTTCGTCACCAATCCCCGGGTGGTCGTTGAGGTCGCGCCGGACGGCACGGAGGTGTTCAAGGCGAACATCAGCGGCCCGCGAATGCAGGGCAGCTTCCGCGCTTACGCCATCGAATCGGTGATGGGCGAGACGCGCGTAACCGATTAAGCGGGAGCGAGCAGGGCTTATCGTACGCATAGGAACAGCGGCTATCGCTTTTGTTTTCACAGTACTGGTCTCGGCATGCTCGGATGACTCACCCGCCGAGACGCCTACACCCCAAGCCCCACCCGCCCCCACGGTCCTCACCACTTCGGTCCCCCTTCCGCCCGACCACCCCCTCATCGCGTGGATCACCGGCACAGTCGATGCTCCCGGCTACGTCTACGTCGAGTACGAGAATGGCGAGCACGGACGTTTCCGCTCCCGTCCCGTCCCGTCGAACGATACCCAGTACACCGTCCACGCGACACGCCTCAGGGCCGACACGACATATAGCTATCAGGTATTCGGCACCGATCTCGCCGGTGGCATCACCGAGGGGCCGACAGGATCGTTCACGTCGGGTCCCCTGCCGGAAGTGCTTGCCGACGGTCGCTTTACCGTCTTCGGTGGCCAACCGACCCGCCCTCTTACCTTCATGGACTACCGGCAGGAGGGCTTCTTCGGACTGGCCGCATTCGATGCCGAGGGATATATCGTTTGGTACTACAAAGCATCCGAAGGTGAGGGACAGCAGCCGGACGGAATGGTACGTAAGCCCAACGGCAACATCGTTTACCTTGCCGGCTACCAGGGTGGCACGACCAGTAGCGGTCTGGTAGAGATCGACGCGATGGGCAGACAGGTCGACAAGCTTGTCGGAGAGTGCTCGCCGTTCAGTCCCATCCACCACGAGGTGCAGGTCCTCCCCGATGGACGGATCATGTATCTCTCCCGTGACATCCTCTGGGAGGGCTACGGCGATCCGCTGCACCCGCAGGAAGGCGACACCATTGGAATCTGGGACCAGGAGACCGGCGAGAACGAGATTGTCTGGAACATCTTCGACCACATCTCGCCGTCAGACAGGACCGAACCCGACTCCGACCGACGGCTTCCGGGATTCCCCCTCTGGGGTGGATGCGACCGCGACCGCTCCGTGCAGGACTGGAGTCACGCCAACTCCGTCACCATAGCCCCGGACGGCAGCTTCATTCTCAGCCTGAGGCACCTCGATCAGGTAGTCTCGATTTCGCCCGACTTCAAGAAAGTGCAGTGGCGTCTCGGCGGGCCGGGCGGTGACTTCACCTTCCCGAACCCAGAAGACCGGTTCTATGAACAGCACACCGCAGCTCAACTTCCCAACGGCAATATCCTTCTCTTCGACAACGGCAATGACCGCCCCAACGAGGAGGGCGGCCAGTATTCTCGCCCACTAGAACTGGAGCTCGATCATAAGAACAAGACCGCCCGCGCTGTCTGGCAGTTTCGGCACAACCCTCAACTCTTTGCTGTCTGCTGCTCCAGCGTCGAGCGACTGCCAAACGGCAACACGCTCGTCCTCTACGGGAGCAGTTTTCTCCCTGATCCGCGTCCGTTCAAGATCATGGAGATCACTCCCGAGGGCGGGGTCACGTGGGAGGTCGTCCACGTCTCTCCCGGAAAGCAGACCCAGTACCGAGTCTATTCCGCCGACTCGATCATGGGCGAAGTACGGATCGGCCCGGATTCGCCGTAGTGTCCCCGGTTCGTTGACTTCGATTCTCCGACGCCGTACATTTAACCCATACCCCCCGCTAGGGGGTTTTAAAGCGGAGGACGCTTCATGGCAACGAACACAGCCATCCCACACCGTGAGCACAGCGACCACCACACTCACTCCCCCTCAGACCTCCCCGACGCCAAGCAAAATGCCCTGAAGCGACTCAAGTATATCGAGGGACACCTGGGCGGGGTTCGACGGATGATAGAGCAGGACACCTATTGCGTCGACGTGCTCAAGCAGACCTTCGCGGTGCGTCGCGCCATTCAAAAGCTGGAGTCTGTACTTCTGGAGGGCCATCTTCACGGCTGTGTCATTGAGGGCATGAAGGCTGGACGAGAAGACGACGTGCTCGGCGAGCTGCTGGAACTCTACTCCCTGGCTGACAAGAGGTAGCCCCCGATGGCGATTCATGCGGAGAACCGATCCCCTGCGCTGGACGACACCAGGAACATCTCGCTGAACATCGGCGGGATGACGTGCGCCGCGTGCGTCAGCCATGTCGAAAAGGCATTGAGCGAGGTAGACGGCGTCGAGTCGTCAGCCGTGAACCTCGCGACTGAGCGCGCCACCGTCCAGTATGCGGCTGGCGTTGCGGGCATCGAAGACCTTCGATCTGCCGTCGAGGACGCCGGATACTCCGTGCTGGGCGTCGGAGGCGATGAGGAGATTTCGGGCAACCCTCGACAGGTCGCCGACCTTCGCACGAAAGCGGCGTTCAGCATCGTCATTGCCGCACTCATCATGGCGCTCATGGCAATCCCCACGGTGAGTGACCTCCTCCCGTTCCGTCTGGACATCCTCCTGTTCGTCCTCGCGACACCCGTGCAGTTCTGGGCCGGAAAGCGGTTCTACGCCGGGGCGTGGGCAGCGCTCAAGCACGGCACCAGCAACATGAATACCCTCATCGCCGTCGGCACCTCGGTCGCTTTCGGGTACAGCGCCGTCGCAACCATTCTCCATGAAAGATGGATATTCGCCCACTACGATGCGGCGACCTTCTTCGAGACGTCCGCCGCGATCATCGGCCTTGTCCTCCTAGGCAGATTTCTCGAAGCTCGGGCCAAGGGCAAAGCGTCGGAAGCCATCAGGGGGTTAATGAGTCTCCGGCCTGAGACGGCAACGGTCATTCGCGACGGCGAGGAGGCAAAAGTCCCGATTGAGCATGTCGCCGTGGGCGATTTGCTCCGGGTGCTTCCCGGAGAGCGCGTCGCCGTCGATGGGAAAGTTCTTGACGGCATTTCCTGGATCGACGAGTCGGTGCTGACGGGCGAGAGCATGCCCGTTGAAAAGACCGTGAACGACGACGTGTACGGCGCGACGGTCAACACCACCGGCAGTCTAACTATACAGGCGACCGGCGTGGGCAAGGACACCGTGCTGGCGCGAATCATCCGCCTGGTCGAAGAGGCGCAGGGCTCAAAGGCCCCGATTCAGAGGCTGGCCGATACCGTATCGAGCTATTTCGTTCCGGCCGTGATAGCCGTTGCTGTCGTAGTATTTCTTGTCTGGCTGGCGGTCGGGCCTTCCCCGTCGTACGTCTACGCGATGGTTGCCTCTGTTGCCGTGCTGATCATCGCCTGCCCCTGCGCGATGGGGCTCGCCACCCCAACGGCCATCATGGTGGGCACCGGAAAAGCTGCCGAACTGGGCGTGTTGATCCGCAGCGCCGAGATACTTGAGCGGGCACACAAGACCGATGTTGTCGTATTCGACAAGACGGGCACACTGACTACCGGAGTCCCGGAAGTGACCGCCATCGCGACGAATGGCCCCACGGAAAGCGAGATCCTGAAGCTCGCGGGCACACTCGAAAAGTCTTCGGAGCACCCCGTTGGCAGAGCAATCGTGACGGCGGCGGCGCAGCGCGGCCTGCCGCTAAATTCTCCCGTGCAGGATGCCATGGCCCAGCCGGGCATGGGCATCGTCGGACGCATCGACGGACGAAAAGTCTCTGTGGGTAATCTGAGACTCGTCGAGAATCACGGGGTATCAATGAACGGGCTCAACGAGACCGGCGATGAGATGGCGCGTTCCGGCAAGACGGTGTCCTATGTGGCCGTCGACGAAGAGGTCGTCGGTGTCATCGCGGTCTCGGATACTGTCAAAGAAGGCGCAAGCAAAGCCGTTGCCGCGCTGAAGCGTCAGGGCCTCGAGGTGGTCATGCTCACCGGTGACAGTCAGCAGACGGCGGAGGCGGTCGCCCGTTCGCTTGGCATAGACAAGGTAATCGCCAACGTGCTCCCCCAGGACAAAGCCGACCACGTCGCGGTTCTGCAGCGTGACCGTGCGGTCGTGGCTATGGTGGGCGACGGCATCAACGACGCCCCCGCCCTCGCGCAGGCCGACGTAGGCATCGCCGTCGCCACCGGGACCGATATCGCCATGGAGGCAGCTGACATCACACTCATTCGAGGCGACCTCATGGGCGTGGCCCGGGCCATATCCGTCAGCAGAAAGACCATGAGAACCGTCAGGCAAAACCTGTTCTGGGCCTTCGCCTACAACGTCGCGCTCATCCCCGTCGCGGCGGGAGTGCTGCACCCCGTCTTCGCCGGCAACGGCGTGCCGGAAGCGCTCACTCCTGCGCTCGGCGAATTCGGCTTCCTGAACCCAATACTGGCGGCCGCGGCAATGGCCATAAGCTCCGTCAGCGTCATCGCGAACTCGCTTCGACTCAGGCGTTCAAAGGTGAAGGACTCATTCCTCACAACGGAGGCACCATGAGAATACCGCTGTTCAGCAAGCCTTCGCCTATAGCTATCGACCCCGTCTGTGCTATGAAAGTAAATATGGAAAACCCTAATGGAGGCATCTACACACACGACGACGTCACGTACTACTTCTGCGGCCCGGGATGCAATCGCGCCTTTCAAAAGGAGCCGGAGGAGTACCTGTCCGGACGGAAGAAAGTCGATATGTGATGCCCAATCGCGTTAATCAGGTGGGGGTAACGTCTTTGGGCAAGTATCCTTTTGCGGGCGAAGGGTAGCACGCGCTGGCTTTTCGGCGTGGTGGTACTCGTTGAGTTTGTTGGGGGAGGTCATGGGGACCGGTACAGTTCGGGGAAGTAAGTGGAAAAGAAGCCTCTGTCCCGCGTCAGGAAGACATCTGCCACAGCCAGGGCATGGGCACCGATAAGAAAGTCGGCGATTATCCGGTTCCGAGGCCCGCCAGCTGCACGGTATCGCTTCCACCGCAACCCCGCCTCGTAGGCGATCGAGGAGTCGATTGGCGAGAGGGTGGCGCCCAATTCCAGCAGTGCGCTATCCAGCGCGGTCCGGTCTCGGAACGAGGGGACGAGCTCCGCGTACACGACATCGCTGACGATAATTGCTCCGGCGTCGTAGGCGGCGACCAAGCGCTCCTTCGATTGGAGGCCATGCCGGTCGCTGGCAATGAATATGTCCAACAGGACGTTGGCATCGACGGCGGTTATCATCTTCCCCGGATTTCTTCGATATAGTCGTCGACGCTAACACCCTCGCCAAGCGCGTCCCTGTCGAGGATCCCGTACACACGGCCCACAGGGTGCTCCGCAATCGTTCGCTTGCGGATGAGCAGTCCCTGCTCCGTTGGGCTGATCTCCACCTCGACGTTGTGGTTCATACCAAACCGCTCCCTCAAGTGCTTGGGAATGGTTATCTGGCCTCGCTCGGAGATTTTCATGACTTTCTCGATATGAATCACGGATACATAAAATCATACTGTCCATGACATGCACATGCAACCGCTGTGCAGCAAGATTTCCCGAAGGCAACCGACCCCGTTTGTATGATGAAGGTGCCCTGAAAAAAACCGCATGGTGATACCTACACACACGATGACTCACGTACTACTCCTGCGGCCCGCGATGCAATCGCGCCTTTCAAAAGGATCCGAAGGAGTGCCTATCCGGCCGGAATAGAGTCGATACGTGAGGATGACACCCCTTGTCATTTCAGCCCATGTTTCGAGAGTATGTACGCATGAGAACTTGGCTCTTGATCCCCTTGGTTCTGCTCCTTGCATGTGGAGGAGGCGGGGACGAGTTGGGCAAATGGAATATCGACGTTCAGGGCGTGGGTGCCAG
>JAPPDQ010000597.1 GCA_028875495.1 Chloroflexota bacterium | reverse complement strand
CCCTCGAAGTCATCGAGTTGGATGACCCGGTACATGCGTGGCTCCTCCACCGTTATGAAGCTATTGCCTTCGTCGTCCCACTGGACATCAAGGCCCGCCTGCTCCTCCTTCACCGGCTCGTCGTTGACCAGCACTCGCACGTCGTAAGGGTCGTCGCTGTCACCTATAGTCAGCACGACGTTGACCTCCGCCGCCTTGAAGTTGACGAGGATGTAGTCCTCGTAATTCTCGGTGACTCGCGCGTGGCGGAGGTTCTCCAGCTCGTTGATCCACGAACCCTGCAGGTAGATGAACTGATTGTAGTGTTCCTCTTCCGTGTCCTCGTACTCGACCACTCGACCAAGGCCGTGATAGTACTCTTCATGGAGGACGTAAGGAGAACCGCCGTACTGCAGCGCGCCATAGTTGCGTTCCACTCCGGCGTACAACTCACGGGTCAGACCTTCGAGGGGGTCTTCGGCAAGCGCGTCGAGATGGAAATCGGCGTCCTCTATGTTGCTGTGTTCGATGCCGGCAATGTCTGTGTCGAGCTCTGCCAAGACCTTGCGAATCTCGTCCTCCGTCTCGATGTATTCGCCCTCGCCGAAGTGTGTGTACCGGATCACGCCGTCCCTGTCGATGAGGTACTTCGCGGGCCATGACCTGTTGAGGAAGGCGTCCCACGTTCCATGGTCGTTGTCGAGGACGACCGGGTATTCGATGCCCCACTCATCTACGGCCATCTTGACGTTCTCTTCGAGCTTCTCGAACTCGAACTCCGGAGCGTGAACTCCGACGATCACGAGACCGGCGTCCTTGTACTTATCGTGCCACTCCTTGATGAACGGCAGCGTGCGGATGCAGTTGATGCAGGTGTAGGTCCAGAAGTCGATGAGGACGACCTTGTCCCCGCGAAGCTCCTCCAGCGTGAACGGCTCGGTGTTTATGTAGGAGCTAATGCCTGCCAGGTCGGGCGCAAGTAAGCCCAGGCTTCCCTGCGGGCCCGCCAGCGGATCGGGAGCGGGGGTTGCTGTCGGATCAGGGGCAGGTGTGGGTGGAGGCGGGGCATCATCGGTGTCCACGCTAGCCACCGAGGGGGTCGCAGTGGCCCTGGGCGTCGAAGTCGGTTCATCCGTCGTGTCCGTGCCGTTTGCGCCTCCGCAGGCGGCGAGCGCGAGGGCCAGCAGGAGGGAAAGCGCGGTGATTGATAGAAGGTTTCGCGAGAATGTCATGGTGTCTCCTAGATGTGTATTCGCAGCGAGGGAATGACGGGCTGCGGTTTGCGGGGTTCGATTGTTAGAACGGTTGCGGCTCAAATATGTTCGCCTCGAAGGTGATGGTGTAGACCTCAAGCCCAGTGGACTTCGACCACAGTTTCAGGTCGTGGCTTGCGAACTCCGGCAGGTCGATCAGTTGATAGACGCGGGGTTCGTCGACTGTTACGTAGCTCTCACCGTCGGTATCATACATCACGTCCTCTCCCGCCAATTCGGGCGGCACCGGGAGGCCGTCCATCGTGATGAGTACCCGCTGGACTGGCCCGTCCCCGTTTGACAGGACGGCAGCCACTTTCTTCCCGACCATTTTGAACGCCACGTAGTCCTCATATTCCTCCGTGTCCCCAGCATGGACAATGCTCTCCTCGTCGCTTTGCCATAGCCCTTGAAGATACACGTAGTGGTTCTCATGTTCACCGAGATCTCGGTAGACAAAAGGCTCGCCAGGCTGTGAAGAGTATTCCGGCTGTCGGAAGAACGGGTCGGGCGCTTCCGGGTCGTTGTGCGATGAACCCAGGAAAATGTCGCGAGTTCGTCTTATCTCGTCCTCGAGTGCGAAGGTGCGAGGGTCGGGCTCGAGCTCCTTCTGAGTCTTGAACGCGACGCCCGACAGGTCCGCGCCCGCGTCCTCCAGCCAGTGTCTGATCTCCTGCTCCATCAGAGTGTATCCACCCGGCCCGAGCCGGACATGGCGGATGAATCCATCCTTGTCCAGGAGGTGCATGCCGGGCAAGGAGCGGTTTCGGAACGCCCTCGCGGAGGACCCGTCTTGGTCTACGCCGACGGCATGTATGACTCCCTGTGCTTCCAGTGATCCGGTGACGATGTCGGGCCGTTTCTCGAACTCGAATTGGGGTATGTGGATTCCAATGACCGTGAGCCCATGGCTGCCGTACTTGCGTTTCCATGACTCGATGAAAGGTTGGACTTGGATGCAGTCGTCGCACGCGACCGAGAAGAATACGACGAGGACGACTTTCCCCCGCAGGTCATCCAGGGCCAGAGGGACGGTGTTGATCCATTCTGTTATGCCTGCCAATTCTCTCGGGGTCCGCTGGTAATGTCCGAAGCTGAACGTGAACAACTCGAAGTCATCGGATTTGGAACTGATCTTGAGCTCGTGAGTCCCGAACTCGTCGAGCCGGACGATGTTGAACATTCGGGGCTGGTCAACGAGGAGATAGCTGTTTCCTTCGGCGTCGTAACGTATGTCATCCCCGGCCTGAGAGCGAGCAAGCGGGCGGTCGCCGATAGTAACGTGTACCTCGTATTCTGAGCCCCTCATACCCAGAACGACATTCACGTCATTCGAGTAGAACTTGATCGCTATGTAGTCCTCGTAGCCGGTCGTCTCCCTTGCATGGACCAGGCTCTCCCGGCCCTTTTCCCATTCCCCCTGCAGGTATATGTAATGGTTCTGGTGGTCACCGGGATCAGTGTAGGTCGCGAACGTGGCCGATTCACTGTAATACTCGGAATTCCCAATGTATGCGAGCTTTTCGCCGCCGTTTGTAAATGCGATACGGTTCTTGATGGAGCTGCCGTATAGTTCTCTCGTCACCTCCTCCTCGATGCTGGAGGAACTTTGGAGGCCGGGATAAACCGGGCCGTCAGCAGTTGAGTTTACGCGAATCGCGGCGAGCGATACTCCCGTCTCGGCCAGAAGTTCGCGAATCTGCTTCTCGGTCTTGGCGTACTGTCCCTCTCCAAAGTGCCGGAAGCGGATGGCTCCATCCTTATCCACGAGGAACTTGCCGGGCCAACTCCGATTTCCGAAGGCCCTCCACGTATTCAACATGTTATCCTGCGCCACCGGGTACTCGATGCCGAAGTCGGCGACCGCCTGCTCGACATTCGATCGCACGGTCTCGAAGAGGAACTCAGGCGAGTGCACGCCAACAACGACCAGTCCCTTGTCGGCGTATTTCGCGTGCCATTCCTTCAGGTGCGGGAAAGTCCTGATGCAGTTGATGCAGGTGTAGGTCCAGAAATCGATGAGAACGACCTTCCCCCGCAAGTCGGCCATCCGGAGCGGTTCGGAGTTGATCCATCCGGAGATGCCGGCGAACTCAGGGCCGGGAGCCTCGTCGGACTCGGTGTCTACACTGCTCTCGGAGGACACTGTCGGTGACGGCACCGCGGTAGGAATCGCGGTCGGCGTCGAGGTTTGCATAACGGTGGGTACAACAGTCGGCGCATCCGTGCCACACGCGAGTGTGCATACGAGCACGAATAGCGGCCACGACATAGTTCCGACGACCTGTGATCTCATCCGGAGCACGTTCCAAGGGGTGGTATATCCAGTATCCGCCAGGAAGCTTAAGCCCCCCTAACGGATGTGTGACGAAACGATTACGGGCCTTCGCAAACGAAAGAGACGCCCGTGCGGGCGTCTCCCTAGATTAGCGATCTGATTGAGGCTAAGTCTTCCTTTGGAAGAGCTTCTTGAGGCGCTCGCCGTGGTTCCACAGCCCTGTGACGACGAGCGATGCACCGAGCATCTTGACGATGTCGCCCGGCATGTAGATGTACATCCCGTCCACGAACAGCTTACCTTCAGACGGCCATCCAAAATCGAAGACCGAGAGCCAGATAAGGGCGGGGATGTACAAGGCTAGCCCACCGAGGGCGATTGCCCACAGTGAACTTGAATGGGTGAAACCTGCCTGACTGAGGAATCCAGTTACGGCTGAGGCTACCAGGAAACCGATGATGTATCCGCCTGTAACCCCTATGATCGTAGCGTTCCAAGCCTCGGCCGGGGTCCGGAACGCCCAAGGGTCGGAACTTGCGAACATCGGAAGGCCAAACGCGCCTAGGGCGATGTAGCCTAGAACTGCCCCTGTCCCCCATCGCCAACCCATAACTCCGCCCGTTAGTAACACGCCGAACGTCTGAAGAGTGATCGGGGTCGGGTTTTCGGGCAGGTAGAATCGTGCTTTGGCGCAGACGAATATAAGGGCGATGAGCAAGACCGATGCGAGAATTCGATGTCCCGTGTGCGCATTGGGAAAGAGTGTGTCGAATAGAGATTTGTCGACTCGACGGAGTGTCCCAATAATGCCGTAGGCGGGTGCGCTTGCCTGCATGTGACCGTGCCTCCCCTAGGGAATTTGCAATCCTTGTAACAAGGCGCAAGTATCCGTTAGCACCAACTTGAAGTCAAGCTAACAACTGCTTTCAGGCCCGCTAAGGCCGACAGATAGTCGTCTGAATGTGACCAACCGGCGGTACTCTACTACTGCGCCGGATCGCTCTCCACGGTCACCGTCGTGACCTTCGTGGAGTCACCGTCCACGTACTCGATCACGATCTCGTCGCCGGGCTTGTAGGCCCAGAGTCGGGGCAGGAATGCGGCTAGGCCGGGCGTTGCGATGTCGTCCAGCTTGGTGATGATGTGCCCAACGCGGAGGCCGGCTGCGTATGCCGGGCCATCGGAGTCGATGGCCGTGACCACGACGCCCTCCGTCACCGACAGATTGAACGACCTGGCGATTGCCGGGGTAACGTCGTCTCCCTTAATCCCGATCTCGGTACGCGACACTGCGCCGTTTTCTATCAGGCTGTCGATGACCGGGCCGGCCACGGCTGCATTGATGGCGAATCCGAAACGCGCCTCGGCCAGAACTGCTTGGTTGATTCCGATGACCATACCATTCATGTCGACGAGCGGGCCGCCGCTGTTGCCGGTGTTTATCGTCGCGTCGGTCTGGATCAAGTTGAAGAACTGCTGGCCCTGTTCGGTCTTTATCGACCTTCCGAGACCGCTGACGATCCCCAGCGTCGCAGTTGGGCCTCCCTTCATGTCAAGGGCGTTTCCAAGCGTCATGACCCAGTCCCCAACGCGGATGGCGCTCGTATCGGAAAGCGTTGCAAACGGCAGCCCTTCAACGTCGATTTTGAGAATCGCTATATCGGTGGTGATGTCCTTGCCGACGACCGTTGCGGGGTAGGTCTCGCCGTTCGCCAGGTGTGCCTGGAGCTCCTGAGCCCCCCTGATGACGTGCTCGTTCGTGACGATGTACCCGTCAGATCGAACAATGAAACCGGACCCCGCGCCCTCGTCCCGGAACGTAGAGAAAAACCCACGGACAAACCGCTCCGTCGTTACGGAGACTACCCAGGGTTCGATTTCTTCCACAACATCCGCGAGTGACGGCAGGGCGCTGGTTATCACACTCTTCGCTTCATCCCCGGTAGTTCTTGGACTCGTCTCGGTTTCGGGCGAAGCAGTAGGCGTCGGCGGTACTGGAGTATACGTTGGGAGTGGCGTTGGGCTGGGTTCGGGCGGAGGATCGTCCCCGCAGGCGACCGCCGCAAGAAGGAAAAAGGCAGCTATTACCGAGATGGAGGCGCAGGTCCACATGCTAGCGCGCATGTGTCTCGACGACTTTGAGCCGGACGCGTGAGAACCCGGTCCAGATGACCTTGAGACCGTGTTGATGTTCGGGAAGGCTCTCCACATATGCGCTGTAACGAGACGTGACCAATGCTCCCAAGAGCAGAATGATGGCGGACAGGTACACCCAGGTCAACGTCGCCAGTATTGTGCCAACCGAGCCGTAGAGCAGGTTGTAGTGTCCATAGTTTTGAACGTACCAGACAAAGGCCAAGTTAGCGGCATCAAACGCGAGGGAGGCGAGCAGCGCGCCCGCCCACACGTTGCTCAGCTTTACCGGCGTGTTTGGGATGAACCTGTACAGGACCAAGAAGGTGATGAACGCGAGGGTGGGGAGTATAAGCCTAACAATGACGTTCCACACCGGGTGATTGAAGTATTCGGATTCGGGCGCCAAGACGCCGGATGCCTCGCGGACGAAACTTAAGGTTGGAGAGCTTAGAAGGACGATGAGCAGCAGTATCCCTGCCCCGATGACTAGCGCGAAATCGATCAGTCGTTCCTTGAGAAACGGGCGTGGCTTCGTAATTCCCCATGCTGCGTTGATTCCCTTGCGTATCGCCCCGAATACCAAGGTTGCGGCCCAGAGCAGGCCGAAGATACCCACTATGCCCGTAACGACTCTTGATTCAACGACGCTCGATACCGTCTCCCCGATGAAGTCGCTCGACACCGGTATGATGTCGGCTGTGCGCAACGCCAGTTCCTGCTGCTCTTCCACTGTGGCGGGGCTCAAATAGCCCAATACGGAGATTATGGCCAGGAGTAGTGGGAAAATCGATACCAGCGTGTAGAACGCAATGGCTCCGGCGATATAGGGACAGTTCTTGTCGAGGAACTCGTTAGTCGTATCCACAAAGAAGAGACTAATCCGTACGAATGTCATGTCTGCAAGTCCTGTAACTCGCCGTCAGAGGACGCCTCAAGCAGCTCGCATTGGTGACCGCATTCTCATCCCGCACCAAGTCTCGAACAGGTGCCGATTTTAATGTACACCAAACGAATGGGTCAACGTTGCCTAGTCATCGGCGGCGACTTGCCTTCGATGCTGCCGTTGTCTGCGTGGAGCGACCACTGTACTCTGTAGCGCAACCACTCTTTAGGAGGAGACCATGAAGCTTATCATTACCGGCTGCGAGCACGTTGGAAAGACGACGCTGGCCGACGGCGTATCGAGATGGTTGGCCGACGTGACGGGGTATAGTCGCACGTTCCACGACCACTTCACCGTTCCGTCTCCGGAGGTGGCCGATGAGGACCGGGAACTCTTCATGCGGATGAGCCCGGCCTTCAAGGAGCGGTTCCAGCGCTACCAGATCGCCTACCACGGAGGGGGAGCGTTCCTGTCGGACGCGGACCATCTACTGGTGGGATACCACATTGAAGAGGCCGTGTTCGCGCCGCTCTACTACGGGTACGGCGGGCGAGGTCAGTACGCGGAACGGTCTGCCTTCGCCCGGCATATAGAGCAGGACATTATGAAGGAAGCGTCCGACACCATCATGGTGTTGCTCACCGCCCGGCCGGAGGCGATCAAGGACCGAATGCGACGAGACCCCATGCCGCGCGACCAGAAAGGGAGGCGACCGGGAATACTCAAAGAAGAGGACGTTGATCACGCCCTTCAAAGGTTTCAAGAGGAGTTCGCCGCGTCGCTGATTCGGAAGAAGTTCGTGATCGACAATTCCGATCTCTCCCCCGAGGAAACGCTGTCCGAATTCATCTGGAAGGTGCAGAAGTTCCTGTCGCACGAAGACCGTGTGCGCATCGCCGCGCGGCAGGTCATGGTCGAGCGGGGCGACCACCGGGAAGGTGTTGTCGAGCACGACAAGACCGTGCCCCCGGAGAAGCGAATCAAGATCTAGCGCGCGAGCGTCCGGCTACGAGGGCTTTCCTCGCCTGAGCGCGCGACCGGGCAGAGCGCCGGTATGCTCGCCGTCGTCGATGACGACCTCGCCATTGACGATCACGTGGTCGATTCCGACCGGGTAATGTTTTGGGTCACCCAAAACGGCGTCGGTCCTCACGATATCGGGGTCGAAAACCACAATGTCTGCCTTGAACCCGTCGCGGAGTACACCTCGGTCGGGCAGGCCCAGCCGCTGCGCCGGGAATGAGGTCATCTTGCGAATCGCCTCCGGCAGTCGGAGGTGCTTCTCAGCCCGCACGAACTCCGCCAGGACGATGGGGAAGCAGCCGTATGAGCGAGGATTCTGGTACTCGCCAAGAAGGATTGCGTCGCTCGCGATTATGCCGTACGGGTGCGACACGAAGGCAGGCAGGGTGTGCTGGTTGGTGCCGGTTCCGACGATGTGTATGGACAGGTTCTCATCGACGAGGAGGTCCATGATCGCGTCGACGGGGTCCTGACTGCGAATGTGCGCGATCTCCGTTATCGACTTGCCGTCGTACTCCATGTTGTGTGGCTGCTTGAAGTTGGTCAGCCACGTCTCGGCGAGGGTCTCGCGGTCAACCTCACGTCTGATGCGCTCGCGATCATTGGAGTCTTTGAACGCGGCGATGGCACGCTCAGGGCCGCCGTCCATCGTCCAGTTCGGGACCAACATCAAGAGCGTCGTGCCGGAATACGGGTAGGAGTAACAGTCGAAGGTAACGTCCATGCCTTCGTCCCGGCCACCCTCGACCAGACCGATGAAATCATGGTGGCTGCCCACTCCCTGACGTGGTTGTCGATAGTGTGTCAAATGAACGGGGATGCCGGAGCGGCGTCCGATGTCGAGCGCCTCTTCCCAGGGAGCGAGAAGGCCATACTGCGTGAGGATAGCTCGGGTGTGGGTTTGATAGAAGGCCCCGTACCGTGTCGAGACCTCGGCAAGAGCGACAAGCTCATCGGTACTGGCGAATGAGCCGGGCGGGTAGTCGAGGCCCGATGAGAGTCCCCAGGCACCCTCTTCCATTGCCTCTCTCGTAACGGAGCGCATGTCTTCGATCTCGGAAGCAGTGGCGGGACGGTCACTCCATCCCACGCTCCAGATGCGTACTGGTGCATTGCCCAAGATGACCGCGACATTGATTGAGACCGCGTTATCGTACTTGCCGTACAGATCAAGGACGCTGAGCCAATCGGGTGATCCCGGCGGGTACCCATTGAAGCCTGAGTCGAGCCAGATCGCTCTCTGCAGTTCTTCCTGTGACTTGTAGGGAGCGTGCGATATTCCGTCGATGCCAACCAACTCGGTCGTCACGCCCTGACGCACCTTGGGGTCGTGGCGGGGCTCACCGAGCATGGTCAGTCCGGCGTGGGAGTGGAGATCGACGAATCCTGGGCAGACTACCTTGCCTTGAGCGTCGATAGCGCGTGCGGCTTCCAGACCGGAGTGATCGCCCCTATGGATGGCGATGCGATTGTCCTTTACCAGGACCGAAGCGTGAAACCCAGGACTGCCGGTGCCGTCAACTACCATACCGTTGTGGATCGGGAGATCAAGCATACATCCCTCCGGGCGAACAGGAATCGTACAAATTCGGACACG
>JAPPDQ010000396.1 GCA_028875495.1 Chloroflexota bacterium | reverse complement strand
CGAGGGCACAGCGGCAGTGGAGGGCAGCATTGGGGCCGGGAACGTGGTCGAGGTATCTCACAGTTACGTCCACCTTCGGCAACAACCCTATACTGCCACCTTCACGGTCTTGGGTGACAGCGAGGCCGGACCTGTGGAGGCGTCTGGTTCGATAAACGTCTACGTCATCGAAGGAGAGGGATGGGTCGTGGGCGGATACAATCTGGAAGGCAACACGAAGGAGGCAGTGAGGTCGCTGTCGGTCCTCGTAGAAGGCCTAACGACAATGGTCATCTGGATTGCCGTATTCAGCCCCTTCTGGGGTGGTGGGCTCGCCGTACCCGTGGTTATCGGTCGGGTGGCCGCCCGCCGTCGTCGGAGGGTGCATCATTCCGATGAGGGGAATCCACAGATCTCAAATATAGACGCTGCCTCATAGCGACCACATTACGGCGTGACTCTTTCTTAGTGAGCTTGCCTGTCTGTCGGTGCCTGTCTTGGCAGCCTGTCGGACAGGCAAGCTCAACTATGATCGGCGTAAACTGTTCAGACTCCGTGGCAACCTCCGATACAGACATCGCCGCCATTCCCACGTAGGGAGACCTTTGCACAACCGTCATACCGGCGAAGGCCGGTATCCAGAGGGGTGGGGAGTGTTCGTGTCATCAACTCTGAACAGTTACTGACCAGTCAATCAAATTGACGCCTAAGAACGTATGCTCTATGATGAATCAACGACAAAGAACGGCCTAGCCTAGCAACACCTATAGGAAAGTCCCATAATGTCCCCAAATGTCCCTTAGATTCGGTGATTCAACTATCCGGCAAGTCCTTTCCAATGCTTTTATGACCGGTGCGGCTTGCTATCTGGTATACTGTAGACTGCAATAAGACACGAAGTGACACGGAGAAGCATCTTTGGCCAAGCAATCGGTATTCGCGAAGAACGCAAAGCGCAAGAAAACAGTCCAGAAGTACGCTGAAAAGCGCAAGCGGCTCTTGGAGATCGCCAAGGACCCGAAGGCCTCATACGAGGACCAACTCGAGGCGCGCCAGGAGCTGGCCAAGCTTCCCGTCAACGCGAACCCAAACCGCGTCGTCAACCGTTGCGAGGTCACCGGCCGGCCTCGCGGCTACCTCCGACACTTCGGCCTCTCTCGCATAACCTTCCGCGAAATGGCCCTCAAGGGAATGCTCCCCGGCGTCCGCAAGGCAAGCTGGTAGTAATCTAACCTGCACTTGTCCGGTGTATGGGGGATTCGCGTCATACTCAGCCTCAATACTAAGGCAAGCTACAAATGCCATTGCCAGACGTTGAAGAACTAAAGCACGCTATTCTGTGCCTGCCCAAGGCTGACTACACTCACTTGAGGCATTGGTTCTTCGATGAGATGGACTGGCAGACATGGGACAGTCAGATCGAGGCAGACTCGGAAGAAGGAAAACTCGACTTTCTGATTGATGAGGCGTTGGAGGGGAAGAGGGAAGGCACTTTGCTAGACCTGTAGATGAACCACCGAGCGTCCCAGCGTTTCTGGCGTCATTTCGACAGACTTCCTATACGCACACAAACCGACGCGAGGAGGAATTTCGAACTGCTGAAGACGAGCCCGGGGCAGCGTTGCGGTTCAAGAAGGTCGGTAACCTATGGTCTGCCCGCGTAGGACGAGCCTACAGAGCGCTCGCCGTTGAAGATGACGAAGGCTTCATATGGGTATGGATTGGCCGCCACGACGAATACGAGCGGCTGATTGACAGGTAGTCCGGCATCCGTGTCCAGGTGCAGGTCCGAGAATTCGTGTGGACTGAACCCTCGCCTAGCGATTAGTGAACGCCTACGGGGTTTTAACGCCCTCACCCCTCCTGCAGCGGCAGCACAACGTGCGATGGATGCTCCGCGCTGTGGAAAATCGTCTGATGCGCGATCTCATACCGTCGCTCCAGTCCTAGCGGCCCTCCCGTATTCGGATTCACGTCGAAGCGCGGCCAGTTGCTGCTGCTGATATCCAGCCGGATGCGGTGCCCCTTGCGAAACACGTTCGACGTCGGATACAGGTGGAAGACGAACTCGTAGGGCGTAAAGGGTTCCATCAGCTCCGGCTCTGTCCAACTGTTTCGATAACGGGCGCGGATAATCGAGTCCGTGATATTCATCGCAAAGCCGTCCGGGTAATCGTCTGACGGCGGATGAACATCAATGAGCTTGGCTGTGAAGTCGGTGTCTTTGGCCGACGAGGCCGCCCACAGGTGCATTACGATGTGGCCCGTCACCTCGGTGTCCTCTTCTAGCTCCGGCGTCTGGAACGTGAGTATGTCGTGGCGCGTGTTCAGCGGCAATTCGTTCACACAGCCGATGAAGTCCTCCCTACCCCTCTGATCGAATGCTCCCGGCCTGATGATCGAGTCCGCCGCAGAGATGCCGCCACCCATAGTCGGCACGGGGTCCATCGGATCGAACGTGTAGCCGGTCGATTCCGTCTTTTCTTCAGTCGGCTCCTCCGTGGACAGCGACCCGTCAGCGCGTAAGAAGAACGGCGTTTCCTTCGTGCCCGGCAGTGGCCAGTCCGGTTCGCTGCGCCAATACCCGCCATGATCGAGCCGGCGGTCGTAATCATGCTTGTTCATCCGCTGGCTGCCCGTCCCCATCGTGAAGATGCGGACCGGAGACCACTCCGCAAACTCGGTGTGCAACCCCTTCACGTAGTGGTCGAACCACGCCAGCCGCAAATCATTCGTATTGATATGCGAGTCGAGACCGAAGTCGACGTCGCCCGAGAAGGTCTGCTCATACATCCCGTGAATCCACGGCCCCATCAGGAGGACCTGCTGTGATTTCTTGATGGCCGACAGCTTCATGTAGCTCATCGGCGTGTTGCGGGCATACGAGTCGTACCAGCCTCCGAGGTAGAGCGTCGGCACGTCCGAGTGCTCGTCGAAATACTCGTCCATCGCGTATCCACGCTGCTTCCAGTAGTCGCCGAACTCCCCATGCGTCAGGATGTCGATGGCCCACTGCTCGTACGACGGCAGCCTGCGGAGCACCGTCGCACCCTTCTTGAGAGGAAACTGCCGTACGATGTCCGGCATGTCTTCGAGAAACGCCTTCATGATCTCCGCCTGAAGCCCGGGATCGGCCATAGCCTCCTTGCTGGTCATCGCCATACGGTACACGTACACATGAAATCGTTGCTCAAGTGCGCCGTTCTGACGCATCGAGCCGTGGTAGTAGTTCGCCGCTCCGACCGCCACCGTCATGGTTGAAAGATGCGACGGCGCCATGGTCGCCAGCGCGCTCTGGTCGCTCCCGGAGTACGAGCCGCCCATCGTCCCGACCTTACCGTTGCTCCACTCCTGCACTCCAAGCCACTGCACCGTGTCATAACCGTCCGGCGCCTCTTTAGCGAAGGCGTACCACTCGCCCTCCGACTCGAACCGCCCACGAACGTCCTGGATCACCGTCACGTATCCTCGCCGAGCGAAATACCGGGCGTTAGTGACCTGCCGGGGCGCGGCCTTGTCATAAGGCGTCCGCTCGACGATCACAGGAAACCGCCCCTCTGCCGGACTCCCATTCAGTGAAGGGAAATAGATATCCGACGCAAGCTGCACTCCGTCCCTCATCGGTGTCATGACGTTCTTCCGGCAAATCACGTCGTAGGCAATCGGCGATCCTTCGTAGGGGTTAGTCACTTATCTACTCTCCTGAAATAGGTTCCCGTGCACGGATCGTATACGGGTTCGAGGCCGTGCTGATTATAGGCCACGTATCGACTGTCCGACAAGACGAACGTATCATAGATGTCTACCTGAACCTTTGGAGTTCCACAGACGCATGTCCCCCGTGAAGCTGTCAATTATCGGTCTTGGCCTAATGGGCAACCGCCACATCGAGATCGTAAATTCGTTTGACGGCTGTGATCTCGTAGCCGTTTGTGACCTCAACCCGGACCTTCGAGCCCTTGCCGACCGTCATAAAATCCCATTCTTTCAGGACATCGGCGAGATGCTCGACCATACTCAGCCGGACGGGGCCATCCTCGCCACACAAAGCGCCGCGCATGTCGAGACGTTCGAGGCGTGTGCTCGCCGTGGGGTCCACGCGCTCATCGAAAAGCCCGTCGCCGACACAACCCAGGCAGCACTTCGCATAGCTGAACTTGCCGACGCGACAAACACACAAGTGCTCGTCGGACACCACCGGCGACACAACCCCTTAGTCAAGGCAACCCATGACATCGTCACAAGCGAACAAATCGGCGACCTGCTCGCAGTCTCCATGATGTGGACGCTCATGAAGCCTGACCGCTATTTCGACATAGCGTGGAGAAGCGTGAGACCCGACGGCGGACCGGTTCTCATCAACCTCGTCCACGAGCTCGACATCCTTCGCTATATATGTGGGGAGATTGACCAGGTCTTCGCTCAAGGTCGCTCGAAGGCGCGCGGCTTTGAGGTCGAGGACTCCGTCAGCATCCCGATAACATTCCGCAGCGGCGCCGTCGCCACCATCGTGGGCAGCGATGCCGTCACAGCGCCTTGGTCATACGAAGCGACAACCGGCGAAAATCCGTTGTACTTCAACGTCCCCGAAAACTGTTACTACTTCACGGGCACGGAGGGCGCGCTGGCCTTCCCGCAAATGGAGTTGTGGAGTTACCCCGACCGGGACCGACGCGGCTGGCAGCACCCGATGGAGAAGTCTGTCCTCCCCGTCTCACGGGCCGACTCCCTGACGGTTCAACTCGCCCACTTTTGCGACGTGGTGCGTGGAACGCGGCCGCCGCTCGTCGATGCCCGCGACGGCGCGCGTTCCCTTGCTGCTGCTCTCGCAGTTCTTGAGTCGATATCCACGAACAAGCCCATCACACCATCCATCGACCCGGCGTGACACTGCTCTCTTTCTGTCGTCAGTCACCCTTGACGTTGACGATCTGACGGAAGGTGTGCACGATCTCGACGAGGTCCTTCGACTGCTCCATGACGGTGTCGATGTCCTTGTACGCCCCCGGCAGCTCGTCGATGAACTCCACGGACCGCCGCACCTCGATGCCCTGCATATCCCGGTCGAAATCGTCCATAGTGAATCGCTTCCTGGCCTGCGACCGCGAGAATCGCCGGCCGGCCCCGTGAGGTGCCGTCTCGAACGCCGCCTCGCTACCCAGACCCCGCACGACGTAGCTCGCCGTGCCCATCGAGCCGGGTATGAGGCCCATCTGCCCCTCCTTGGCCTGGATGGCGCCCTTCCTCGACACCCACACTTCCTTCCCGTAGTGCCGCTCCTTCTGCGTGAAATTGTGGTGGCACTGGATGCGCTCCAGTTCGAGATTGTCTTCGTGACCACCCTCGCCATACACCGTGTAGCTGAGCTCCGTCATCACCCGGTCCATCATCTCCTCGCGGTTATAGAGCGCGAAATCCTGCGCCCAGTGGAGGTCGTGGATGTAGTTGTCAAACTCCTCCGTGCCCTCGCTCAGGTATGCCAGGTCGCGGTCAGGCAACCTGATCGACTGCTGTTTCATCAGCTTCTGGGCCTCGCCGATGTGATGCGTGGCGATTCTGTTGCCGATGCCTCGCGAGCCGGAGTGCAGAAACGTCCACACGCCGCCCGACTCGTCCACCGTTATCTCGATGAAGTGGTTGCCGGAACCGAGCGAGCCAAGCTGACGCCTCCAGTCCACTCTCTGAGAGAGTTTCCTATAGACGCGCAGCCTGTCCCCGCCCTTCTCCTCCAGTGCAGCGACACGAGGCTCCGCCGTTGACGACAAACGTCGGTCGTACTTGCCCGCGCTGAGGGGGATGCGACGTTCGATGCCCTCTCGGATGCCGCTGAGTTCCGCGGGAAGGTCACTACGAGACAGCGGCGTCCGCACGGCCACCATGCCGCAACCGATGTCCACACCCACAGCCGCCGGAATGATTGCCCCGTCCGTCGGGATGCACGACCCAACCGTGGCCCCCATCCCGACATGGCAGTCGGGCATGACAGCCACGTGCTTGAAGATAAACGGCATCGACGCCAGCTTCACGATCTGCTGCATTGCAATAGACTCGATCTGCTCCGGTGGCAGCCAGGATATAGCCGTCTCGTTGATCTGATACATGGTTCTTTCCCTCCACGAAGATTCTCTAATTGAATTTGGCCGACAAACAAAAAGACCCTGGACTTTCGCCAGGGTCTCTCCTCAACAAGAATATGTCTGAGCGATCAGTCCCTGACGGGGCCTACACGTCCTCCAAAGACACGCGCTGCCGCGGGCCTTGTTTGAGTATCCAGTTGGCTGTTGATCAAAAGCATGGTCATTCTGTCTTGAGCTAACGCAATCGGCCAAATCCGGCTCGACGCTCGGTATTGCCTTTCCAAATTACGACGCTGGCGCAATGAGGTCAACAATTTTTCACGGACGGAGCAAACGATTCACCTAGGACGTCTAAGGGTCTTGTTCTGTGGGCCTCAATGCACTCATGTCATACTCCCGACCTCAGATTCACTCGATGCAGTCAGCTTACGCTCTGCAGCATATTCGCGTAGTCTCGACCTGCCGTGGGAGCGGGCAGAGGCTTGCCGTCCTGCCGATACAATGCGATCGCCTCATCGACGATCACGCAGAGCTCATCGAACACCTCTTTCTCATCAGAACCGTGGCATCCGCCGTAAATCAGGCCAGGAGCGCTTCCCACGTAGCACTGGTCCACATCAGACCACTCGACCACCTTCACATACCTCGCGCTGTCCTTCATCGCATCGACTCCTCTATCGCTACCCGCACGGCCCGAACTTGATAATGCTTCGCGTCCCATTATGGAACAGAACCACTAAACGGACTATCTTCACTCCACTCCCCACACCGCCTCCACCCCCAGAAACCGCCCAATGTCCTCCACTTCCCGATCAATCCCCTCTCGCACTTCGCCCGATAGCGACTCGAACGGACTCACCGTAATCGTCAGCTTCCGACCCGAGCGCTTGCGTGCCCACGTTGCGATGGCACGCCCATCGACCAGAATAATCGGACGGATGATGCCGCCCCCGGGATGCACCCGCTTGAGCAACTCAGACCCCACCCCCAGATCGCGAGTCCGATATCCCAGCAGGTAGGGATCGAACGCGCCCAACATCTTCACCGCCGGACTCTCGTCCGACATCGCCTCATCGAGCAGTCCGGCATGGGTCTGCGGCATCCACATGGGAATCCCCCCCACGTCTACTTTCAGCAACTCATCCTCGATTGACCCAAACGCCCTGCGGACTTCGGCCGCTGGCAGGCCCGACCATATCCCGTAGTCTGCCGGCGTGGTCGGAGCGTAGGCCGAGACGTACCGACGCGCAAGCTCCGCTCCCGGATTTGTCACCCCGACGGCACCACCAAGCCAAGAGTCGAGCAAAACATGCGTCGCCTGTCCACCGACCTTCGGGCCGAAGCAAATGAGACCTTCCAGTGATGCTCGGCATAGCAGGTGTGGCACGCCTTGGCCCTCTGAGGGCAGTCCATGTTGTGCCCATTGCTCGGCGATCTGCCGTCGCGTAAGCGCTCCGTATTCACCAAGCGCCTCCCGCATCACCTCCACGGCTCGGCCGTAGACCTGCGGAGTGAGTCCGAGTTCCTCATGTCGCCGCCGGAACTTGCGGACCATCGTCGGCCCGATGAGTCGAAGAATCCAGCGCACGTCCTCTGACGGCAGCAGGTGCAGCGTCCCTCGCATCGCCCACGTCCGAACAACGCAGCGCTCCCCCGCTCTCGCCTCTTCGACATCACTCGCGGTCACACCCTCAGCCCGAACCCGCACGGCCAGCAACTCGGCAACCGAGTCCTGAGCCTGCACTGCCGCGATGTCTCGCACAATATCCGCTACGCCGGTTGATGACCGCGCATCCAAACGCTGAGAGCGGAGACGAAGGCGTCGCGCCTCTATGATGCTGAGTGAAATATCCAAGACAGTTCAGAATCCTCGGCTGTAGTATTCAGTTCGGCCCTGACAGTGTGAACACTCTTGGTCAGTAGCGTCAAACCCTTCCTCAACCAAATCAGAGATTCTGTTCCAGATCGATAGACACATCGACACAGTGCCTCCCCGATCATTTCGATCGTATCCATAGTCCCACTCTGTCATTCCTCTGAAAATAGCCGCCCGGCAAACCACTCGTAGGGGCAACCCTTGTGGTTGCCCGTCTCCGCCTCTCGCACATTTTCATTGCAGGTGGTGAGGGTGGCAACCCTCATGAGATATTTCGATCGTATCCATAGTCCCTACCTCTGTCATTCCGATCGTAGCGGAGTGGAGAGAGGAATCTAAAATCCTCGTCCTCCAACATTCGCCCCTTCGCTGAGCGAGCATTTTGACCCAGCCACGACGTTCTTGATTCCTCACTGCCTTCGGAATGACATACCAACCTGTCGCCTACTAATCTGGGACAGGATCCGAATCCAAAAAATTGCCTGTTGCATGAGTAGAACGTTTATGCTATCATGCTTCCGTCAAGGCTCAACAAGCCATCACAAAACCTAATCGAACGGATACACAAACAGGAGGCCATACTATGACAACCGGGCGTGACACTATGATCGAATCGGCGATGAATGATATCGAAAAGCGGTTCGGACGCGGGACGATAATGCGTCTCGGCGACAGTGACACCTATACACCCGCGAGGCCGATACCGACGGGTTCACTGGCCCTCGACCTTGCTTTGGGAATAGGCGGGGTGCCAAGAGGCCGGGTCACGGAGATCTTCGGGGCCGAGTCGACCGGCAAGACAACGCTCGCGTACCACATCATGGCCGAGGCCCAGAAGAGTGGTGGCACCGCCGCATACATCGACGCCGAGCACGCCCTCGACCCCGAGTTCGCTCGGACCTGTGGCGTAGATACCGATAATCTGCTCGTTTCTCAGCCCGACTATGCCGAACAGGCCCTCGAGATCTGCGAATACCTCGTACGCAGCGGCGCAGTCGCCGTTGTCGTCATAGACAGCGTCGCGGCGCTCGTTCCCAAAACCGAGCTCGACGGCGAAATGGGAGACCAGCACGTCGGCCTCCAGGCGCGCATCATGTCGCAGGGTCTCCGAAAGCTCACGGCCGCAATCAGCCGTCACGACACGGCGGTCATCTTCATCAACCAGCTGAGGGAAAAAGTAGGAGTCCTTTGGGGCAACCCCGAGACCACGCCCGGCGGTCGAGCGCTCAAGTTCTACAGTTCGGTCAGGATCGATC
>JAPPDQ010000526.1 GCA_028875495.1 Chloroflexota bacterium | reverse complement strand
TGGCGGTGCTGATGGCGCTCTCGATCGTCTCTTCGACATCGTCTCGCAGGGCCGATCGCTCGTTTGCGATGCGCTCGTCCTCTTGTTGGGGTGCTGTGACACCGTCGGCGTTCGGAGCGGACATCGCCCGGTTCAGCGCATCTTCGGCGGCGAGAAGCTCGCGCCCCAGGTCGAAGTAGCGGTAGAGGTCGTCACGCTTCTCCTCTTCCGACTTCTCAACGCCCCATATCAGCGTGTCCAGCATATGCCGCCACTTGTCCGGGAAATTCCTGACCTCCCAGCCGGTGATGCTATAGCGGTACGGGAGGACGACCCGCTGCACGGGATCCAGCGTGAACGTGTCGCTCGCCACGCCGAAGACCAACAGCAGCGGCAGCAGGGGCACGACCACCCACCTGAGAATGCGACGGAACCTGGAAATGAAAAAGACCCTCAAGGAAGAAAGGCTGGGGCGAGAGGACGCAATCCCTGCCGGGCGGGCCTGATGGAGCGCCGACGGCTAGGCAGCGGGACTCTCTCCCCTTAGCTCTATCATATCGCCCTCACCAGTCGAGGCGCATACGGCACAGTTTCGGGGGAGTCACCCTCACCCTAGCCCTCTCCCACGACGGGAGAGGGGATTTCTCCAGACAGATTTATTCGGTGAATCCTTGAGACACTACCTACCGCTCGTCCGCGACGACGACTTCCCTGCCCTCGCGGCCTGAACGCACCATCGCGAGCGAGAAGCGGAGTATCTCCCGTCCTTCCTCGCCGGTGAGGTGAGACGCTCGACCGTCCGCAATGGCATGGACGAAGTCCTCGATTGCCAGCCGGAATCCGGCGGCGTAGTCGGTGTCGATGTTGGAGATGCTCGTCATGGAGCCGTCGCGGAGTATCTCGATGGGAGGCCGCTGCACGAGCTGGCCGTTGGGCCCTTGGTGGACGTAGAGGATTCCCCGGCTGCCCGTGATCTCAAACGACGCGTCGATGGGGTAATGCGTGGAGCGGACGATCAGATCCTCGGAGTGGACGGACTCGCACGTGCCGTACAGGTCGCGGTCCGCGTACTTCCAAACGATCATGCCCGGATTGTCGAGGATGCCGCCCGGCACGATCTCGTGGTGCTTGACCACCTCGGTGCGCCCGATGTAGGCGAAGACCCGCTCGATGTCGCCGAGCAGGTAGCGGGCTATCGTCCAGACGTGGTGGCCGTGGTCGAACAGGACCGAGCCGTCCCCCGACAGCGTCGGATCGGAGCGCCACACGTGGGATGATTGGGGGATCTCCCAACCGTCGGGAGCCGTCCCGCTGGCGGTCTTGATGCGGACGGACATGGGCTCGCCGATGCCGCCCGATTCGAGTATCTGCCTGGCACGAACGAACGGTGGGTGGAAGCGGTAGTTGTCGATCACGCGGAGCAGCCTGCCCGCGCGCTCTGAGGCCTCGATCATGGCGTCGGCCTCGGCGATGGTGAGGGCCATCGGCTTCTGCACGGTGACGTGCTTTCCCGCTTCCAGCGCGGCTATCGTCATGGGCGCGTGGAGGTAGTGCGGAGTGATGATGTCCACGGCGTCCACGTCGGGGTCGCTCAGGAGGTCGTCGAAGTTGGTGTATGTCTTCTCGACGTTCCACTCGGCCGCGCGCCGGCTGAGCAGATCGGGGTCAATGTCGCAGATGGCCGTTAGCTCCGCCATGGGCGTGGCGGAGTAGCCCAAGTAGTGCATGTCGGCGATGCGCCCGACGCCGACGAGTGCTGCACGGAGGGGCTGCATTGTCACTCCCTCTACGTCCTCGCTATGTGAATTACGCCGCGTGCTCTTTGGTTGCGGGGGACGTGGGGAAGGCCTTGGCGGGATCGACGACGCACTGCGTCCCCTTCACGTTCGAGATCGTGTGGGCGTAGGACAATTTCGTCATGCTATCGCCCTGCTTGAGGAAAGCGGTCTTGTCCTCCTCGTACATGGTGCGGGCCATCTCGTGCGCGTCGGCGGCGGTGAATAGGCGCGCGACGGCGTTGCCCACGTGTCCGAGGCCGACGAGGCCCACGTTCTCCATGCGCTCGCCGAAGCGGTTGAAGTCGCTGCCGGGATGCCAGTCCCTGCGGGCGTGTACCCGGCTCGCGAGGGGCACGAGGGTGCCGTCGGATAAGGGGGTGCGGCGCGTGACGTAGCGCGTCTCGCGGTAGTCGACGTCGAACTCGACCTCCCAGACGTGTATGGCAGTCAGGTTCTGGTACGGGACGCCGAGCATCAGGATGGACGCGCCGTTGTTGAACGCCCACGCCATGGGGCTGTTCGCGTCCCATGCCGACGCCCACGTCTTGCCGTTTCCCGTCACGACCGTCTCCGCGAGGGGTCCGATGGCGGCGACGCTGTGCCAGAGGTGAACGCTCCGCAGGGCGCCATCACGCTTTCGGACGACGTTGGTTATCGCGCCCATGCCGGAGTAGGTGTTCACCGGGTCGAATATCCAGTTGGGGTTGATGGAGTCGGGGTAGTCGTGCGGGTCGGCGTAGGTGAAGGTCGGGACGACCAAGGTGCCCTCAGGCCCGAGCACATCAAGCAGCGCGTCGACGACGGCGTCAGCCCCGCCCAAGACCTCGCCGATGGCGCTCAGCGAGCTATGGACGAACAGCAGGCCGCCCCTCGGCACGCCGAGCGCTGCGAGGTCTCCAACGATGTCGTCCTTCGATACTTTCAGCGGTGGCATGGATGACTCCGTTTAGAGAAAGTAGAAAGAATTTCGTAGAAAGAAGCGAGTGTTCGACGCTATCGTCGCCTACGCAATGGTCACTACTTACTTCTTTCTAATTTCCGCTTTCTTCTTCTAGGCCGGCCTGTTCGATATCTGGAACTTGTTGCCTTCCGGGTCCTGGCCTTCGCAGTATTTGAATCGTCCGTCGTCCTCGACCTCGCCCATGGGAGCGCCCCGCTCGAGCAGATCCTTGCGGGCCTCGTCGACGTCGTCGACGTAGAAGACGATCTTGCTGTACGTGGAGGGCACGCCATCGACCCTTGAGGCGACCTGGAGGGCGAGCCTGCACGACCCGGTGTTGAACTCGATCCACTGGGGCGGCTGCACCTGCAGGTCGAAGATCGGCTTGAGCTGCAGCACGTCGCGGTAGAACTCGGTCACCATCATCATGTTCTGCACGACCAGGGTTATCCTGCTCATCGTTGCGATACGTCGTTCGTCCATGACGGCCCTCCCTGAGTGTGTCGCGGGTTATTCTATCCGATTGGAACCAATGGGGAATGGTTCGTCCGTAGTCCTTCTCACTCTTGTGCCAGTGACTTTTGCTTTCTCCGTTCGGCCTGAGCTTGTCGAAGGCCCTTTCATTCATGGTTCGACAGGCTCACCACGAACGGACTCCTGGGAATTTCGGCAAAAGAAAAGGCCCCTCCTCCGCGTGCTCCGCGCCTTCTGCGGTGAGTCCTAGACCGGCAGGAGCTTGATGCACACGGGGGCGGGAACCTCGACCTCGTGGCCCGTCGGCTCCGGCATCCCCGTTTCGTGATTGATGCGGTAGGTGAGGATGTTGCCGGTATCCTGATTGGACACCAACATGTATGTCCCCGACGGGTCGAGGGCGAAGTTTCGCGGAGTCTCGCCGCCGCTTGAAACGCGGCCCACGAACGAGAGCCCGCCGGTGTCCTGGTCGATGCTGAAGACAGCGATGCTGTCATGGCCCCGGTTGGAAGCGTAGACGAACTGGCCGTCCGGCGAAACGTGGATGTCGGCGCAGTGGTTGACTCCGTCGAAATCGTCCGGCAGGGTCGTGAGCGTCTCGATCTCGTTGAGCATCCCACGCGAGTCGTCGTAGTGCAAGGCTGTGACACTTGAGCCCATCTCGTTGAGGAGATAGGCGTGCCTGCCATTGGGATGGAAGGCGAAGTGGCGGGGCCCTCCGCCCGGCGGAGTGCGGGTGTACGGCGAATCGGCGGGGGTGATGCTCCCGTAGTCATGGTTGATCCTGTACGCCAGCACCTTGTCGATGCCGAGATCGGCGGCGAAGGCGTATGTGTTCGTCGGGTCGATATTGATAGAGTGGCCGTGCGGCCCATCCTGGCGTTCGGGGTCGATGCTCGATCCCTCGTGCTGGACGAATCCCGTCGCCTTGCCGAGGCTACCGTCCTCCTGGATGGGGTAGGACGCGACGCTGCCGCTGCCATAGTTCGCCAGCAGGACGTAGCGGCTCGTCTGATCAACCTCGACGTGACAAGGCCCCGTCCCCTCGGAGGACTGCTCGTTCAGGAAGGTCAGCGCGCCCGTGCCCGCGTCAATCGAATAGGCGCGGATGATCCCCGTCGTCATGGCCTCGAAGTCGGCGCACACTGCATACAAGTTCTTGCCGGACGGAGCGATGTCCAGGAACGACGGGTCGTCGATGGCTCCGGTCGTGTTGACGTACTCCAGCGCTCCGGTCGCCATGTCGAAGCGGTAGCAGTAGATGCCCTCCGCTCCCAGGGACGTGTACGTGCCGATATATGCGAGATACTCGTTTGCCATGTCGCAGATCACCTCGACGTTTGTCTCCGCACAATGTGAGGAAATCGCGACGGTTTGTCAAATCAGGAGGACAGAACTCTCACTCTCAGGACTGGCTTGGAACTGACTAGTTCGAGTGCGTTTGGGTGGAGCGGAAGCTCCAGCAGTGGCGGCGTGGTCGTCAAGATTGAAGACGCGCAGTTTTCGAGCGAGGGGCGGCCCCGCAGCCGACGCACCCCGACATTTTGTCTCGCAGTGCCTGGTTCTATGGCAGAAGTTCGTCTTGTCGATCCATCCTCACCTCAATCCGGTTACCGATTACTTGAGATTTCTCTACTTGGACACACCGACTGTGTGCGGGGATAGATTTGATACGTCCGGTCGCAGTCATGCCATTTCTAACAAGAAGTTACATAACGCAACACTACTAGACCGCTAGATCACACACATATTACACACTCCTCTGTATCATGAACGCGCAGTCCCGGTATCGAGAGAAGGCAACCATGAGGATAGACAGGTCGACATGAAGCTCAAGAGAACGCTCATCGCACTCATGGTCGCTATGGCGATGGCGCTCGTGAGCGTCGGCGGGCCCGGGTCGGTCCATCCAGCCTCCGCCCAAAGCGCGGACACGCCCACCTGCTCCACCGGTACAGCCGTCCCCGACCCCGCCAACAACCCCGGCCTCG
Source organism: Chloroflexota bacterium (assembly GCA_028875495.1). GTDB lineage: Bacteria > Chloroflexota > Dehalococcoidia > Lucifugimonadales > VXLM01 > VXLM01. The sequence goes on along the minus strand of JAPPDQ010000526.1, from coordinate 4,041 downwards.
TCTCCGACTGCGAGACCCTGCTTGCGGTGCGCGACACCCTGGCGGGCGACGTGACGCTGAACTGGGCGGCGGATAGGCCCATAGTGGAGTGGGAGGGCATTGAAGTTGGTGGGATGCCGGAGCGCGTGACGGTTCTGATGATTACTCACTCGGCGTTGACCGGGACGATACCGTCGGAACTGGGCAACCTCACGAACTTGGATCAGTTGGATCTCTATGCGAACCAGCTAAGCGGGGATATCCCGGTCGAGTTAGCCGAGCTGGCAAACCTGCGATCTCTAGATCTAGGTGCAAACCAGTTGACTGGTGAGATACCGGTCGAGTTGAGTAACCTCGCCAACCTGTGGAGCCTCGACCTGTCCAGGAACAGCTTGACCGGAACGATACCCGCGGAACTGGGCAGTCTTACCAACTTGCGATGGTCAGACCTCTCGGACAATCAGCTTATTGGTGATATCCCTTCCGAGTTGAGCAGGCTCACCAACATGAATTACCTGCATCTCTCTGGGAACCAGCTAACCGGGGAGGTTCCCGTTTGGCTGGGCAATCTAGCGAACCTGCGTGGACTGAGCCTCAATCGCAACCAGCTAAGTGGGGAGGTCCCGGTCGAGTTGGCCGACCTCGCTGGCCTGGAATCCTTGGATCTTAGCCACAACCGATTGACTGGGACGATACCTTCGGAATTAGGCAATCTCGCGAACATGCAGGTGCTGAAACTCAATGGGAACCAGCTAGGTGGGGATATCCCGGTCGAGTTGGCCGACCTGGCTAACCTGAGAGCACTGTACCTCTCAGGCAACCAACTAACGGGCGGAATCCCTGCTGAACTGGGGAACCTGCCCAACTTGACTGGGCTATCCCTCCACGACAACATTTTGACAGGGGCCATACCTGTGCAGCTAGGTAATCTGACCGGCCTTTGGTCCTTGCGACTTTCTCAGAATCAGCTAACAGGGCCACTACCGGATTGGCTAGGGAACTTCACCAATCTAAGGTGGCTCGAATTGGATAATAATCAGCTATCGGGAGAAATACCGGCAGGACTGGTCAAACTGGAATATCTGCAAGAACTTGACCTTAGCCACAATCAGTTGACCGGGTCCATTCCCGTTGGACTCGGCGACTTGACAGACTTGTATGAGTTGCGCCTGAGCCATAACCAATTGACCGGATCTATTCCCATTGAGCTTGGCCGCCTTGAACGTTTACAGTACCTGTACCTCAGCTTCAACCGGCTGAAGGGATCTATTCCCGTTGAGTTGAGTGCTCTCGACAACCTGGAACGCCTGTTTCTTGACGGGAACCAACTTGTGGGCTGCATTCCGGATGGCCTCCGGAACGTCCGGGATGCCGATCCCTCCAACGACCCGGACAACGACATTGCAGACTTGGACCTGCCTGACTGCCCAGGCAACGATGAAGACACGTTGCGCGCGCTCTTTGAAGCGACAGACGGACACAATTGGAAGCGCAGCACTAACTGGATGAGCGACAATCCAATTGGAGACTGGTACGGGGTTACCGTCGCCGCAAACGGTCGTGTCAAGGGGTTGGATCTTGTTCTAAACGGTTTGAAGGGTACGATTCCCCCAGAAATAGGAAGGCTTCGGTACCTAGAGGAGTTGCATCTCTCGAAGAACCAATTGACGGGGACACTGCCGGCCGAGATGGGCGACTTGGAGAACCTCCTTGAACTGTCGCTCTCTGACAACGATCTAACCGGGTGCATCCCTGATGGGCTGCACGACGTAGAGACGAACGATCTCGATCGCCTCGGACTGTCGTTCTGCGACCGTTCGGCCCTGACCGCGTTCTACCGTGCGACTGGCGGCTCAAATTGGCAGAACAGCGCTAACTGGCTGAGTGACAGACCACTAGAGGAGTGGCATGGGATCACAGTCGGCACAGACGGTCGTGTCAGAACATTAGGACTTCACAACAACCAGTTAACCGGAACGATGCCTTTCGAACTCGATGAACTGACTGAATTACGAGAACTGATCCTCTCAGATAACGAGCTGACCGGAGAGATACCGACATCGCTTGGCAGCATCACCACACTGGAGAAGTTGTTGCTCGGTGATAACAATCTTACAGGGAAGATACCGGCGGAACTTGGCAACCTCTCAAGATTGCTGGATTTGGACCTCCACGCAAATAAGCTCACAGGAGAGATACCGGCTGAGTTGGGCGGCCTCGCTAGTCTGGAAGACTTAGGTCTTCAATTCAACGAGTTGACCGGCCAGATCCCGGTCACGCTGGGCGACTTGGAAAACTTACGGTCGCTTTCGCTGAGTAGAAATATGCTGAGCGGGGAGATACCGTCGCAGTTGGGCGGACTGTCCAGCCTGCGAGTGCTATGGCTCGATGAGAACGGTTTGACGGGTGGAATCCCCGCTGAACTGGGCAGCTTGGGCAACTTGGAAACGCTACGTCTTTCCGGCAACGGGTTGACGGGTGGGATCCCCGCTGAGCTTGGCAATCTCGCCAACCTGAAAGAGCTACACCTTTCCAGCAACGGTTTGACGGGCGGAATCCCCGCAATGCTGAGCAGCCTGGTCAACTTGGAAGAGCTTTACCTCCAAGCCAACGAACTGACAGGCGGAATCCCTCCCGAACTGGGCAGCCTCGCCGGCTTGAAATATTTGTCCCTCGCCGGCAACGGTTTGACGGGTGGAATCCCCCCTGAACTGGGCAGTCTGGTCAACTTGGAAGAGCTTTACCTCTACCAAAATGAGCTGACAGGCGGAATCCCCGCTGAGCTGGGCAGCCTCGCCGACTTGAAAGAGTTAGCCCTCTCGAGAAATGGGTTGACGGGTGGAATCCCCGCTGAACTGGGCAGCCTGACCAACTTGGAAGAGCTATACCTTCATACCAACGAGCTGACAGGCGGAATCCCCGCTGAACTGGGCGACCTCGCCGACTTGAAATATTTGGCCCTCGCCGAAAATGGGCTGACGGGTACTATTCCCGCACAGCTTGGCAGTCTACACAACCTGGAACTGCTTTACCTCCACCGTAACGAGCTGACAGGCGAAATCCCCGCTGAGTTGGGCAGCCTCGCCGACTTGAAACATTTGGCCCTCTCCGAAAATGGGCTGACGGGTACTATTCCCGCACAGCTTGGCAGTCTACACAACCTGGAAGAGCTGTACCTTCACTTCAACGCGCTGACGGGCGGAATCCCGGCTGAGTTGGGTGGCTTGTCCGAACTCAGGGTGCTGGATCTCCACTTCAACGCGTTGACAGGCACGATTCCCCCTGAACTGGGCAGTCTATCCAACCTGGAAGTGCTGTCCCTCCACTTCAACACGTTGACGGGCGGGATCCCGCCTGAACTGGGCAGTCTATCAAACCTGGAAGAGCTGTACCTTCACTTCAACGCGTTGACGGGCGGAATCCCAGCTGAGTTGGGTGGCTTGTCCGAACTCAGGGTGCTGGAACTCTACGTCAACCAGTTGACAGGCGCGATCCCGCCTGAACTGGGCAGTCTATACAACTTGGAGCAGTTGTACCTCGACGACAACCAGTTGACAGGCGGAATCCCAGCTGAGTTGGGTGGCTTGTCCGACCTCAGGGTGCTGGAACTCTACAACAACCGGTTGACAGGCGCGATTCCAGCCGAGTTAGGCAGCCTGTCGAACCTGCAAACGTTGGCCCTCTTCGGGAACGACTTGACAGGCACGATCCCGTCCGAACTGGGCAACCTTGCCAACCTCAGATACTTGGTTCTCAGCCACAACACGCTGACAGGGCCGATACCTGACCTAAGCGCACTAACCGACCTGGAAGAGATGTACCTGTCGAACAACGATCTAAGTGGTGGTTTGCCCGACTGGATGGGTAGCTTGACCAAGTTGAGGGAGCTTTGGCTCTGGGGCAACCAGTTGGAAGGGCCCATCCCCGACCTTAGCGGCATGACAGGGTTGGTACGGATCAAGTTGCAGAGCAATAATTTCACGGGCAGCATCCCGGCGTCGTTCGGATACTGGTTCTGCGTGAACGGAACAGTTCAGGTTGCTCTTGCCGATCTACGGCCGG
>JAPPDQ010000354.1 GCA_028875495.1 Chloroflexota bacterium | reverse complement strand
CACCGACACCATCGCAGCGTCTCCCCGTAGTGACGGGAAGAGGGGAGTGCGGTCCGCAGCCCTCTCGTCTTGAACGACCGCTTGCGTCGGCCCCGAACCGCTCCGCTTGAGAATCATTGTATCGAGGAATACCACGAACCCGACCAGCGCATAGAGATGAATTACCGTGCCCGGAGTGTCGAACAAAAAGAAATTTTGGGTAAAGTATCCAATCACCCCAGCTCCGATCAGGAACGCGAACACCTGCTGTCCTACCGTCAGGTATCTGGCCTTCCGAATGAACACGACCGCCAGGGAAACCCACAGAGCCAAGTATCCCAGGAGGCCGAGCAGCCCCTTCGTCGTGAGTTCCTCTATGAGCTTGTTGTGCGCCTGATCGAATGACGCCGCGCCCTTGGCGAATGCTTCAGGTCCTACGTGACGATCGTAGCCGACTGTGTAGTTCTCCGGCCCCCAACCGAGTAGCGGCCGGTCGAGAAACGCCTTCATGCCGACCTCGGCGGCTGCAATCCTCCCCTCGGCGCTCCTGTCCCGCACCCCCGTATTCAGTAGTCGTTCGACCATAGTCCCGGGGAGATCGATCCTCTCTACGTCCGTTCCTGCGCGCACGAGAATGAATATGGTCACGAGCGAAACCAGCGCCGCCACCACGGCAGTCGTGCCAATCGCCGCCGTTCGGAGTCGTCGAGAGCCGCCCCACAGTGCGTATCCGATGCTGAAGGCTAGTATCCCGGCCACAAGCGCGATGGCGGCGCTCCGTGTTCCGCTCAGGAATACCATCGTGAGACTGAGCGCAATGGCCGCCACCCAAAACGCCCGCCACAGTTGCTCAGGAGGAATCGAAGACAGTCCTCCGCTCTGCTGCACCCTGCGTCTCCTGCGCCGTTCCACCGCGCGTCCCCGCGTCTCTGAGGCCGACCTGTCGAGGAACGACTCCGCGAGGAACCCCGCCGCAATGAAGAAGTTCACCAGCATATACCCGCCAACGTAGGTCGGGTTCCCCAGGGTGATGTCCAGCCGGTTACGGTATTGAAGGTACTCGAACACCCTGATGTCGAGGAACTGCGTCAACCCCAGCACTCCAATCAAAATACCCACGCCAAGATTGAAGTTGAGCAGCGTCCGCCAGTGCGCCCACGTCCTATGCGTTGACACCAACACAACGACGAATGTGGCCCAGTGCGCGAGGTCGACCCACCCCTGCATCCGCTCATAGGTCGACCACAGGCTCCGGGTCGGGCTGACCGAGAAGATCGCCGCCAACAGGGCAATCAGGACATAGACGCCGAGCGCCGCCAGCGTCCACGACCTCGGCAATCGATATGAGGAGTCCCGGAGCAGCAGAATGATCCACAGCCCGAACGCTATTTCGATCAGCGTCCGGCTCCACAGCGCCTTGCCGACCACGTAAGGGAACACCGCATGAGGCAAGGGATCGGTCATGACGATAAGTGGCGCGACCATGACCAGGGCCAGGACGATTCGGATTGCGGTAACGAGACGCGACTCCATAGCGATCATGCTCCGGTAGTTCCGGCTTCTCCTTCGCCTCGTACGTGCATCGGGCTCCCCAGCCCGGCGTTACGCTCACTCATCGGCGTTCCTCATCGACGCAGCAGTCATCTTCAACCCTTCGATCAGCCCAACTTTAGGCTCCCAACCCAACACTCGCCTTGCTCTCGAAGCGTCAAGCGCGATATGCCTGACGTCTCCCGGCCGGGGCGGCCCGTGAATGGCAGGCTCGCTGTACCCGGTCACCTTTTGTAGGTGCAGAAAAATTTCATTCACTGATGTCCCTTGGCCCGTCCCAATGTTAGCCACAAACGATTCGTCGTGCTTCATCGCCGCCTCATGCGCCTCGACGACGTCCCCGACGAACACATAGTCCCTCGTATGCTCTCCGTCCCCGTTGATCGTAACCTGATCTCCGCGCAGCATCTTCCGCAGGAAGATCGCGATGACGCCAGACTCTCCATGTGGGTCCTGCCTCGGCCCATAGATGTTGGCGGGCCGTAGCACCTTCAGGGGGATCGAGTCCGGCACCATCGTCCTGAAGTAGCATTCCGCTGTCCACTTGCTGAGACCGTAGGCGCTGATGGGGCGTATCGGATGATCTTCGTCACACGGCAGATACTCCGGCTCGCCGTACAGCGCTCCACCCGTATTGACGTAGACCACCTGCTCGCACTCGGCCTCAATCGCGCCTCGAATGACGTTCAGCCCGCCAAGGATATTAACCCGGGCATCCAGGGTTGGATCGCTCATGGAGACGGGAACGGACGACTGCGCCGCCAGGTGAGAGATAACATCAGGACCGAACGACTTCACCACACCCATGAATCCGTCGTTTGCAACGTCGAAATCGACAAACTCCGCGTTAGCGGGCAAATTCGAGCAAGTGCCCGTCGAAAGATCGTCCACGACCAGTACATCGTGGCCGTTCTCCAACAGGCCGTCCACGATGTGCGACCCGACGAACCCCGCGCCGCCAGTTACAAGTACCCGCGCCAAATGCGCCTCCTGGAAATTGCCGCTTTTCTTGACCTGCGCCTTACACAAGCCTCTCCTATGGTACAAGTTATTTGAGGAATCTCAAACGTTCCCCCTTGCCAAGGTCTTGGGCAACATTAAGCGGAAACAACTCGAATTGTTATAATTCCTCTACAACGGTGATCGAACCACTTTCGCCATAGCACCGTTGTTCAGGAGGTCGATCATGGTTCCAATTCACACCATCGGCTTCGTATGGCCCGGCCCACCTGTGCCTGGCGACGCGGAAGAGGTTGCCCGCTTCATCCCCGATGGCGTGAGCTGGCACATCGTCGGCGCGCCGCGGGACTTCGCGAATGATGATCGCCCGGCCATCACTCGAGACCGGCTGTTCGCCATGGCCGAGAACCCCAACATCGAGGCGGCCGCCGCGACGCTGCCCGGTCTCGGCGTACAGGCCATCGGCTACGGCTGCACGTCCGCCAGCTACGTGCGTGGAGTAGGCGGCGACACGGACATCTCCGCCCGAATCACCGAATCGACCCACCTCCCCTCGACAACGACCTCGACAACGGCAGTTGAGGCACTCAGGCTGCTAGGCGTCACCCGTGTGGCCGTCCTCTCGCCGCATGTGGATGAGCTCAACGAACGACTACGCGGATTCCTCGAAGGTCACGGCCTCGACGTTGTGCACATGCGCGGACTGAACAAGCTCCGAGGCATCGAGCAAATACCGCAAGAGGAGATCTACGAGCTGGTCGTCCAACTGGTCGACCGCCCGGAAGCAGACGGCATCTTCATAAGCTGCACCGGCATGAGGACCTCCAACATCCTCGCCGGCCTTGAAGAAGCAACTGGGAAACCCGTCGTCTCCGCCCTGCAGGCCACCATCTGGGGCACCCTTCGTCTGGCCGACGCCCCCGCAGATCTGCCCGGGCTTGGGTCGCTCTTTCAAGCTCCCGTAGCCGCTCCCGTTTGAGGTTCGAGCGAATCTGGTAGACTGGTTGTGTCTTTCAGGGGCGTCCCTCGCGGCGCCCCAAATACTGTTCGAGGAGTCGTTGTCAGCGTGTCAGGACCATTGAAGCTCGGCATTCCGAAGGGAAGCCTACAGGACGCCACCGTTGCCCTGTTCCATCGGGCCGGATGGCAGATCGACATAAACTCCCGCAGCTACTTTCCCCAGATCGACGACGACGAGATCGAATGCTCCATCGCCCGCGCGCAGGAGATGGCGAGGTACGTCGAGCACGGCCCCCTTGAGGCAGGCATCACCGGCAAGGACTGGATCGCCGAGACCTCTTCCGACGTTCACGTCGTCACCGACCTGGTCTACTCGAAGGTCAGCGCGCGTCCTGCAAGGTGGGTGCTCGCCGTTCCGTATGACTCCGGCATCAAGAGCCTCGAGGACCTCGAGGGCAAGACCATAGCCACCGAACTGGTCACGTACACCAAGCGATACTTCGCCGAGCGCGGCATCAACGTCGAGGTCGAATTCTCGTGGGGCGCGACCGAGGCGAAGGTCGTTTCCGGTCTCGCCGATGCCATCGTGGAAGTGACCGAGACCGGCAGCACCATCCGCGCGCACGGCCTGACGATCATTCACGACCTCATGGAGACCGTGCCGCAGCTCATTGCCAACCACGGCGCTTGGAGTGACCCCGAAAAGCGGGCGAAAATCGAGCAGATCGGCCTTCTCCTGAACGGCGCCCTCCAAGGCGAAAAGCTCGTCGGCCTCAAGATGAATGTCCCTCAGGAGAAGATTGAGGATATCGTCGACGTCCTGCCCAGCATGAAGGCTCCTACTGTCGCCCGGCTCTACAACACCGACTGGTTCTCGGTGGAGACCGTCGTGAGTCCCGCCGTCGTCCGCGACCTTGCACCCAAGCTCCTCAACGCCGGCGCCGAGGACATCATCGAGTACCCCCTCAACAAGGTCATCTAGGGCGGGGAAGTCGCAGCGGGAACGCCTTGACACCCCAACGTCCCAAGCTACAATGAGCTCACCCCACTCATGAAGGTCTGCCGTCCATGATCCGATCCGACCCCCTCTTTCCGACCTTCGTCGTCGGAAGCCTTCCGCGACCGCAGTGGGTCAGAGACCTGATCGAGGACCGCAAGGTCGGACGCGTCAGCGAGGAAGAGGCGGACAGGCTCCTCGACGACGTGGTCCCGTCCGCCATCCGAATGCAGGAACGCGCCGGAGTCGACTACATCTCCGACGGCGAGTGGAGGCGCGAGAGCTACGTCAAGGTCTTCACAGAGGCCGTCGACGGCTTCACCAACGATCTTGTTTCGTCAGGAGGGACCTCGTCCTTTACGCACCTGATGTACCCGGCGGTGACCTCCAAGATTTCGACGCGACGTTCGATGGCGGCGGGCGAGGTCGAGTTCATGCGCAAGCACACCGACTCGAAGATCATCGTCGCAATTCCTTCGCCCTATACCGTCGGCAGGCGCATGTGGAGCGCCGACCACTCGACCGGGGCGTACCCGACCCGCGAGGAGTTCGTCGAGGCCTGCACTCCCATCATCAACGAGGAACTGCTTCGCCTCGCTACGCTTGGAGTCGACATGATCCAGATCGACGACCCCTGGCTTGGACTTCTCGTCGATCCCGACTACCGCGAGAAAGAGGGTATACATGACGTCGACCACGAGATAGAGGTGACCGTCACGTCCATGAATGGCGCCGTGGCCGGACTTGGTGATGTCCCGTTGAGCGTTCACTTCTGCCACGCGCACTTCAACCGGCAGCACGGCACGAAAGGGCCCTACGACCTCATCATAGACGCGCTCGACGATATGAACGTTGATCGGTTCGCGATGGAGCTCGCCACGCCGGACGCCGGCGGGATCGGGGTCCTCAGGGACTTCCCGAAGAGCAAGACGCTCGGTCTTGGCGTGATAGACCACACCGACCCGCACATCGAGACGCCGGAGGAGGTCGTCACCCGGACGGAGGCTGCGATGGAGTACGTCCCGAAGGAGCGCCTCACTCTCAATCCCGACTGTGGCTTCTCCCCCTCCAGCGTCAACCCCATGGACTTCGACGAGGCCTACATGAAGCTCAGCGCCCTCGGTCGCGGGGCAGCCCTGCTGCGCGACAAGTACGGGGACTGATACTCCCGTGGCCATCATCCGGGGCGACAATCATGGTTAGCGGCATAGTCAGGCCCGTCGCTCTGTGCGTGATCAGACGTGACGACAACCTGCTCGTGTTCGAGGGCTATGACAACGCGAAGAAGGATCACTTTTACCGACCGCTGGGCGGGACTATCGAGTTTGGAGAGTCGAGCGCCGAAGCAGCCGCCAGGGAAATGGCCGAGGAGTTAAACACGGAAGTCACCAACGTGCGATGGCTGGGTGTCGTCGAAAACATCTTCACCGTCCACGGGCAGACGGGACACGAGATCGTCATGCTCTACGAAGCCGACTTCGTGGATGAGGTCCTGTACGAACGCAATCCAATCTGGGGCCAGGAAGACGATGGCTCGACCATCAAGGCCATCTGGAAGCCCCTCGACGACTTCAAGGCGGGTAGGGGACGGCTGGTGCCGGATGGGCTCCTGGCAATACTTGAAGGAAGATCGACTGAGGTAAGCCACGTCCAGGCCGACCGGAGGAAATGACATATGCCGAATGCTGAAATAGTCTCCATCGGCTCAGAACTGCTGCTCGGCCAAATCGTCGACACCAACTCGGCATGGATGGCCCGACGCCTCACCGACATTGGCGTCGACCTCTACTACAAGACCATCGTGGGCGACAATTCCGACCGCATGAAATCGGTCATCGACCGCGCCTTGAGCCGCTCCGACATCGTCATAACCGGAGGCGGCCTCGGCCCGACCCAGGACGATCTGACTCGGCAGACCATCGCCGACGCTACCGGTCGGAAGCTCGTGCGCGACCCCGCATTGCTGGAAGACATCGAGCAGCGCTTCCGCAGGCGAGGGTTCATCATGACTCCCAACAACGAGCGACAAGCCGACATCCCGGAAGGCGCCATAGCCGTCCACAACCCGAACGGCACCGCCCCGTCCTTCATCGTCGAGGACCCGCGCGGAGTGGTTATCGCCCTGCCCGGCGTTCCTCACGAGTTGAAATGGCTCTTCGACAACGAGGTCGTCCCATACTTCCGCGAGAGGTTCCAACTCTCCGAGACGCTGACCTATCGCATCCTCAAGGTCGGCGACCTCGGCGAGAGCAACGTCGACGACCGCATCGGCCACCTCATCGCTGGCTCCGTGAACCCAACCGTTGGAGTGCTCGCCCACCCCGGCCAGGTCGACGTTCGCATCGCTGCTAAAGCGTCCAGCGTCGAGGAGGCCAACAAGCTCATCGACCCGGTCGAGGCGCAGGTGCGCGAGCTCCTCGGCAAGCACGTCTTCGCCGTAGACGAGGAGACGCTGGAAGACGCAGTAGGCGGGCTGCTGGAGCAGGGGAACTCCACCATTGCGGTCTATGAGGACCTCACAAGCGGCATCGTCGCCACCAAGCTCCACGAGGCCAGCGCCGACCACTTCGTCGAGGGCGCCATCGGCAACAACCTCGGCTCAATTCGCCGCCTGATCGCGGGCGTCGGTGTATCGGACGTTGACTCGTTCATGGCCGATCAGTCAGCCACCACCGACAAGCTTGCCGAAGCGGTCCGCTCTCGCTCCGGCGCTCACATCGGACTAGCCGTGCATGGCGTGCCCGAGCCGGGCGACATGTCCCAGAATCTCGCGAAAGGCACCACCTACATCTCAGTCACCAACGGCAGCCGGTCGAAGTCTCGCGTCTTCAACACCGCCGGACGCGGGGCTCCCGACCGCGAGCGCACGAGCATGTACGCCCTCGGCCTCCTCCGCGCCGCACTGACCGAGTGGAGCGACGAAGACTAGCCGTCATCCAATGTCCCTTACAGCATTGTGAGCGAGCTCGTTCTAACTTGCGAACGACATCGTACAGTCGAAATCGATCAAACTCCAAATGCCGGATTCCTAGAGAAGTTGCGAGCCTGTATGCTAAGCCTGAACTTCGACTGTATGATGATTTAGTTTGATGGTCGATCGGAGAGGTGGTATGAAGCTGCTGAGCTATGACCTGGACCTGTTCATGGGTCTCAATGATGAGTATGCGTCGAAGAGGGCCACACAAGACTTGGTCTCTGCGACTAATGTGATGAGGCGTGGAGAACTCGAAAGCGCAGGTAGGAAGGTCGCGGAGGTCAACAAGGACCTCGATTTCAAGGAGGGTATGCGGGTCCTTGAAATCGGGTGTGGGAGAGGATACCTGGGCGAGGTACTGAGGCGAGACTACGGATGCGAAGTGGTGGGATTGGACATTCGAAAATACCCCGAGTGGGACGACTTACTCACTGAGGGCCTGGACCTCCGGCTACACGACATCAGCCTTGGGAGAAACGAGGACCTGGGCGTTTTCGACCGGATCGTCTCGTTGTCCGTCTGGGAACATATGGAGCATCCCTATGCGGCCCTCACAGCCGTAAAGCATCTGTTGAATCCGAATGGCGGGAGTCTGGCCTACATTGCGGCAAACTTGTACCGCGGCACCAAAGCTTCGCATCGATACCGAGAAGTCTTCTTCCCCTGGCCGCATCTCTTATTCGACGATGACGTGTTCGTGCAGTTCCACCGAGCCATTGGGTCCAACAGTTTCAGGCCGGCTGCCTGGGTTAACAAACTCACGGTTGCACACTATGAGAAGTACGTTCAACAGCTCGAATTCGATATAGTGAAACAGTGGACTAGAGGGACTCCAATTGACGAAGAGTTCTACGAACGTTTCATCGACAAGCTCGGACGCTATCCTCTTTACGACCTGGAACGGGATTTCATCTACTTGGTCCTTGGACGCCAATCCCGCGGATCGATTGAGTCGTCCCTGAAACTCCAGATCGCAAACTTGGAAAGCCGTCTCAGGAAGCGCGATGAAAGAGCGAAGGAACTTTCTGATCTACTCGTGGAGAGTAGGGTGGAAGCGAACAAACTTCGTCAGAGCCTCCGAGTGACGCGAGAAAGTTCTACTTTCCGGGTTGGTAGCGCGCTGGTCGCAGCCGCTAGAAACCCCTCACAGGCCTGGAGACTGCCTTCGCAGTTGTTGCAGGTATTCATGAGTCGGGGAACGAATAGGGACCAGTGACCTCATGATTTGCGTATCCTCTCCGTAGTCGGAACACGTCCTGAGGCCGTGAAGATGGCAATGATCGCCTGCGCGCCCTTTACAACGCTGTGAGTAAGATCGTGCTACTTGCGAACGACATCGCACAGTCGAAATCGATCAAACTGTGCCCTTTTTCTCATAGTTTTCGGAAAGCTCATCCTGCTATAAGGAAAATGACGAAGCATGTGAGGCGGGGTGGGGGAATAAGATGAGCTATCGTGTAAATCCAAACGTCGCGGAAAAGCACACGTTACCCAAAGCTATAATTCACCGTTCGCTCTGCATCTGGGTGCAGCACGAATGGCCCGGCCCCTTCATGACAAAGGCAAAGGCTGTTGCTTGGGCACATACAACGGGCCGCCCTGTAGATTCCTGCCAGAGATGCGATCCGTAGCGGGGAGGCCAGTGTCATTCCGTTCACCCTGAGCCTGTCGAAGGGTGCGTTGTTCATGGTTCGACAAGCTCACCACGAACGGATCATTGAACGCTTTTGAGCCAAAACCTCAGGCAAACGTAGTGACCATCTAGCATCCAGGCTAAGAAGGAACTAGG
>JAPPDQ010000233.1 GCA_028875495.1 Chloroflexota bacterium | reverse complement strand
GCGTTCGGGATCAGCCGTTGAAGATTGATCGTGTCCTTGACGACCACGTCGGCCTTCTCGAAGGCCTCGTCGATCTCTCCGCCCGCGACCGTCCACTTGAACGCGACGTTGTTCGGCACGTCGTCGTGGATCTGCACAGCGCCGTCCTGAGCGGACGCCTTGGGATTGATCGTCACGTCGAGCGGCTCGTAGTCCACGTCGATGTGTTCGAGCGCGTCCTCGGCCTGGTAGCGGCTCTCGGCCACCACCACCGCGACGGCGTCGCCGACGTACCTGACCTTGTCCTTCGCGATGGCCGGGTGGTCCGGCATGATCAGGTTGGAGTCCGGTATGTGCCACGCGCACGGAATCGGGTTCAGATGCCCCTCGATATCCGCGCCGGTGTAGACCGCGAGTACGCCGGGCTGGCCGGCCGCGCCGCTCGTGTCGATGCTCGTGATGTTCGCATGGGCGAACGGGCTCCGAAGAATCGCCGCGTACGCCATGCCCGGTAGTTTGATGTCGTCCGTATACGAGGCGCGGCCCGTGATGAGCCGGGGGTCCTCACGACGACGAATGCCTGAACTGAATACTCTTGTCGTCATGGCCTAACCTCCCATCGCCCGTGCGGCGTCTTCGACCGCCAGCACGATGTTTTGATATCCGGTGCAGCGGCAGATGTTGCCCTCCAGCCCCTCCCGGATCTCCTCTCGCGAGGGGTCGGGGTTGGTGCGGAGCAGCTCGCTCGCCGCCATGATCATTCCCGGAGTGCAGAACCCGCATTGGAGCCCGTGGTTGTTCCAGAAGGCTTCCTGCAGCGGATGCAGTTCAACACCGTCCGACAGCCCCTCGACCGTCGTTATACAGGAGCCGCTGGCCTGTGCGGTAAGGACCGTACATGACTTCACGCTGACCCCGTCCATCGTGACGGTGCAAGACCCGCACTGACTCGTGTCGCACGCGATCTTGGTGCCTGTGAGCGCGGCGTTCTCGCGGATGAAGTGGACGAGCAGCTGCCGCGGCTCCACCTCTTCGCTGTACGCGCACCCATTGACCGTTATGTCCACTGGGACTTTCACGCTTCACCTCCCTCAAAGTGTTCAAAACTGTGCGGAGCGACCTACCGTTGACTTGGAAAAAGCACCTCCGAAGTCGCTCCGGTTCCTCGACTCGCCGCAAGGGTATGCGAACGAAAGAAAACTGTCAATCGCACGACGGGCGAATCCCAACACGCAGTGGAAAATAGCCTGCAAAAGCGCCAAGAATTGGGGCATGTCTAAAGGGAATCCGAGAAACTGACCAACATCAAGCGAGATGAGGCTAATGCCCTATCTCAGAGGTTCACCGAGTAAATCAGCCCGCGAAAATCCCCTCTCCCGTCGTGGGAGAGGGCTAGGGTGAGGGTATCTTCCCGGAACACATCAATCGGCTTCATACAATGAATTTCAGAGTCAGAGCTACCTAGTTCCGCCCGCAGTCGTTTGCCTCGACGCCGCGCGGAATGCACGTCCGGTTGCGGAGCGACGTCTTGCTCGAATCGATGGCCTCCTGCACCTTCGACGCCTCCACCTCCGACACCCACGTGTTCCAGACCGCGCCCTGCTCCTTCAGGTACTTGAACGCCCCTACGCCCGGCGTCACACCTATACGCCCAAATTTCACCGTGGCGGCGATCTTCGTGAATGCCTCTCCCGGCAAGGTCGCGGTTTCAAGGAAGCCCACAAGGTCCGGCGCCCGTTCCGGCAAGGTGGGGTGCATGGCGATGCGGACAGTCTCGCTGTCAGCCAATGGCTTGCCGCCGTCGATTACCGTGCCGCTCTCGACGACGGAACTCAGCCACGCGCCCGTGTCCTCATCTGCGGTATCGACGTGTAGCACGAGGTCCACCTCGCCCTTCTCGATGGCGTCCCGGTAGTCTTCCGGCTCCGTCTCAACCAACTCGACCGTGTAGTCGTATCCCCACACCATGAAGTAGCCGAGGAGGTTGTTGAGCATGGCCGGGCCGCCCTCTTTCCAGTTGGCGATCTTGATGATGTCCTTGCCCACCACGTCGAGGGCCGTCTGCGCGTCGCTCGTCCGCCGACCGGCGATCTCGACCGCCTCCTCCGGGAGCCTCGTCGCCGTAGGCGTAGGCAGGGGCGTCGGGGTACCGAATTCCTCCGACGTAATCAGCGGGGTGTCCCGCTCAGGAGCGCAAGCAAAGACGGCCAGCGAAATCAGTGCGGCCAGCGCAGCCGCCAACGTCCGCTTTGAGAACCGGCAAATCATTCCGTCATGCCTCCACAATTGCCCGGTCTCGTGGTGACGGTAGTCTATCAAACGAGGCTGAAGTCCGCGAAGGTCTTGCCCTTCAGATAGTCCGGGAAGGTGTAGACCCCGGTGATCTGCGTCCAGCACGCCTCAGGATAGTCTCCTAGCACGTCGGGCCGTGCAAGGCCGATACGCAGGTATAGTCTGTGTATGGACTTTAGGGCCTTCGTAGCGGCCAATTCGGAGTCCCTGACGTCACTTCCCAACTCGATCCGTTTCTCCATCACGGCACGAAAGGCCAGGTCGTTTATTGGGTATCGCTCGTATCTTTTGCCTGTCGAGTCAGTGAAGTTCATTCGAAACTGGCGGCGGCCTTGAGATTCATCCACCAGAACCTCATCAGCGGTGACATCCGCAATGGTTCCTAGGGACTTTGTGAAGGAGTCGGGCGGTACACGCCTTCCGTCTTCGAGAAGTCCGTCGAATAGTTCCTCGATGCCCCGATAGGCAGTGCGCCTAAGTAAGTTCTCCCACTCGTAGTCTGTGCACGCCCCATGATAAACTATCGACTCCGGCGTGAACGTGTAGTCTTCGATGTGTGGCCGACGAATTTCGGTAGGGGATAGGTCGAACTCAACCCTAGCACGAGGATAGACGAGGAGAAGGCCGTCTCGAAAGAGGTGATGCTGCCGAACGCCGTCTTCGATTATGGGACGGACGCACTCGCCGTCTTCGCCGACCCCGGCTATGCAGACCATATCGGCCCACATATAGGTCAGGTCGGTGATGACCAGCGTCCTCCGCATCGTAGGCTCCTACAAGTGCACTATCTCCGCGTCGCTGTAGCGGGTGCTTTTCAAAAACTCGGCAGCTAGTCTGCGGTGGCACTGGTCAGCCGTCCGCTCGCTGCACAGAAGCACTGCCCCACCTCGGAACAATTCTTCATTAAGTTCTTCGGCCACATTTCGTTGACGAATAAGATCGAGATACGCGACCTCGTAGGCCAGCCAGTCGTTGTCGGTGCGGTACTGCTTAAGCATCTCATTTTCGGGTGCCAAGAGAGGGACTTCAACGTATGTCAGGTCCGTCAGACGCCTAGTGAAATATTCGATACTGCCCTTCTTGGTAAACCCCGCAAGCTGTGACGTGTTGTTCAGGCGGGTATCCAGAAGGTACGCCGCACCCGAGGACTGCAGCTTTCCGAAGAACTCCTGCGCCGTCTTTCCGGTGAATCCAATGGTAAAAATCTTCATGAGCTTTCTTTGAATCGCCCGTGGCATTCTACAGCGGCATCATCGTCTGCGACTGCTTCGCAAACGCCTTACTGTTCGCAAGAGCGTCCGAGTGCTGCGCCGACCCGTCCCCCCGAATGTGCATTAGCCCCACTCCGCGCTGGAGCATCGCAGGCTCAATCAGCAGACGCCGGTGGCATTTCGACGGGTCTTCCTCCGAGCACATGAGGACAACGGTCTCCCGTTCCGCGAGCTCAAGCACGGCGTCGACTCCCGCCTGAAAGCTCTCCTGCGCGCGCATCTTCCGGTAGTCCGGTTTCCCGTCCTGCCCGTAGAGGTCGTCCTCGGACGGCTTGCCGCCCAGCGCATCGCCTAGGTAGACGTACGACATATCCTCTTGCTCCAACAGCCCCGGCATCGTGCGCTTATTGGCGAACGCCGCCCGCCTGCTGACGGGCGCGCTTCTCGCATCCACCACCACATCGACCCTGTGCATGTTCAGCAGACCGAGAAATGTCTCCCAGTCGTGGATGCTATGGCCGATGGTGTAGATGGTGTTCAACGTCCCTACCCCTCACACCACCCAGATGTCTCGGCTCACCAGATCGTCCGACGACAACACCTCATGCCCGCTCTCCGTGACCAGCACCTGGTCCTCGCAGCCATACTTGTTCGGGACCGTCCATATCGGGAAACCGCCGTCGTGGAAGAAGAACGGCTCGATGCAGATGACCTGGTTCGGCTGCAGCACCGCCGCGTTGTCCTTGGCGATTCCCGGCATCTCGTGCAGGTCGAGCCCGATGTTGTGCCCGATGCTCGTCCACCGGAACGACTGCGCCCGCTCGACGAACTCCGGGTACCCCGCCTCACGTATGGCCTGCTGTGACGCCTCGTACACCTCGCCATACGTTACGCCGGGCCTCACGACGTCGATTGCGGCCTGCTCCGCCGCGCGAGCGATGTCGTAGTACCGGCGCTGGTCCTCCGTCGGCTCGCCCATGCTGGCAAACCGCTTGATGTCCGTGTAGTACCCATCGTACGTGCACCCGCCGTCGAACTGGATCAGGCTGCCGGGGTTGATCTTCATCTCCCGTCGCGGCGTCGCGTCGGCCCAAAGCACGCGGTCAGGCCCCGCGTACAGCGATGTGAACTTGATCTCGCTGCCGCCCTCCTCGAACATCTTGGCGCACATCACATTCACGAGGTCGCGCTCGGACATGCCCTCTTCCAGAGCCTCGAACCCCGCCTTGATGCCGAGGCACGATATCCTCACCGACTCGCGCAGTCGCCGCACCTCCTCGTCCGACTTGATAGACCGCACCGGCCACACGACCGGCCCGCAATCGCGCCATGTCACGTCCGGGAGAGCCTCCCGCAGCCCGTCCAGCACCTCGACGGACAGCCCGAGCCGGAAGTGCGCGCTCATCTCCGTCGCAATCGTCGCCTTGTCGAGTCCCAGCTTCCGCAGCCACTCGCTGAACGACTCGATAAGCGAGTCTCCCACCTTGCCCATGTAGAAGCCCGGCGGGAAGTCCCAGCGGACCACCGTGTCGATCCAGCTTGCCTGCGTCTGTATCTGCCCCCCGTTCGGTACGAACAGCGCCATCGGCAGGCTGTCGTCGCGCGGGATGAAGACCGTGTAGAAGTAGGCGTGGATCACCCACGCCACGTCCTGCATCGCCGAGGCGTACCGGACGTTCGTCTCCTGCGTCAGGTACAGCCCGTCCACGCCCTCGCGCTCCATCTCCTCCCGCAACCGCGCGATGCGCCGCTCGTGCTCCGGGAGAGTGCAGTCCGCGAAGAGCCCCTTGTTCTGCTGTTCGGTGATCTTGAGCTGCATATCGCACCCTTATACAAAAAGACCCTACGGCGTGAACGGCACCGCCGCCCCCGCGTACGACTCGTCGTCGCGGAGCGCGTTCCGGTGCGGCAGGTACTCCACCACGATGTCGATATCGTGGATGCTCACGGGATCGACGAGCTGCTCGTCCTTGCTGATGAGATCGACGCGCACGGTGTTCGTTCCCTGCACCGGCAGCGACACGTTTCGCAGGTCGATGTGCAGCCGGTAGCCCCGCACCCCCGCGCTCGGACGCATCTGGAATACCCAATCCGCCCGGCGTATCTTGCTCTCCGGCACCTCCTCGCCGTTCCAGTACACCCGGTACTCGTCGTGGTGCACCAGTTCGTGGAGCATGATCCGAAGCTCGCACCGCCACAGCTCACCCGCCTCCGCCTTCGCGGCGATGTCGTCGGACACGTCGATGCTTATGTCCGGCCCTTGCTCGCCCGCCGTAAGCTCGTGCGGAAGCTGGTCCGTCAGGCCGAACGACACGGCGTCGCGACGGTCGAATCCCGGCCCGACGTAGAACGTCTTGTCCTTGTGGGCCAGCAGATCGGGGTAGGCCGCCAGTCTCATGCGATCGGTGTCCTCGGTGCTGTACGGATACCGATGCGGGGGCGGATAGTACCGGTGGTACATGATCCCCTCCACACCGGCGTCGTAGGCGTTGACCGTCGCCGCCCGGTGCGTCAGCCGCGTCTGGTCGGTGCCCACGGAGTCCATGCCAGCGATGACCGGCACGCCGTTCCCCTCTGCAACCTCGACCAGCTCCCGCAACAGCGCCGTCTCTCCCGAAAAATCCCCGCCGACGGGCATGGCGATGATCGTGTCCACCAACCCCTCGCCGACCCAAGCCGCGATGTCGTGCCCTATCTTGAGGTTGCCTTCCAGCGCGGCGGCCACTCGAACTGCTACACGCTTGCTGCGTCCCTGCGCCTCTGCTGCCGCGTCTGCCGCACGCCGCACGTCCCGCATCCACTCCGTCAGCGTCTCCGTGTGCTCCTCCACCTCGCGACGGGCGATAAGCGGCGCGTACGTGTTGAAGTTCAACTCGATGCCGTCCGTCGGATAGTCGGTCACCAGCTCCCGGACGATTGCCAGCCGGTTCTCACGAATCTCCGGCACGGCGTACGACATGCGGTTCGGGTTGTCGTGTACGGCCTCGGGGTAATCCGGCTCCTCGCCTACGATCCACTCCGGGTGGAGCGTGTTGAACGTGGCGACGCGCCCGTTCGTGACGCGGTTAGGAGGCGTGTAGGCCATGTTCAGCAGCAGGTGCGCCAGGAAGTTGAACCCTCGCTCGTGGGCGTGGTCGCAGACGACCTGCAGCGGATCGTGCCCGCTCTCGATCATCATCCTGCAGTTGAACGCCGCCTTGTACCAAACCTCGTGATTGACGAGGTCGTAGTTGTGCCCCCAGATCTCCCCGACCTTCGTGTCATACAGCAGGATCGCGCAGTCCCCCACGACGTAGCTGATCGTGTCCACCCCCAGGTCGAGCACCTCGTCGATGGGCTCGACGTACTGCCGGATTCCCATCGGCGGCTCGTACAGGTATACGCTCGAATGCCGCCCGTCCGTCTCGAAAATGATCTCGTGCTTCTTGGACATTTTTCCTTTTCTCCTTGCTATTGGTCTGTTTCAGAGATTCACCTGACAAATCAACCCGTGAAAATCCCCTCTCCCACAACGGGAGAGGGCTAGGGTGAGGGTAATTCCCCTAGCTGTGCCATACCGCCTATTCCTGTCAGCCTCCACCGGAGGGAGAGAGGCACTTCAAAACCGCAGGACCCCAATCTCTCTCCCAACTCTGCGCTCTCTGCGCCCTCAGCGGTGAATCCTCTTACCCCCTCTCCCGTCGTGGGAGAGGGCTAGGGTGAGGGTTGACTCCCCCGCCCCCTACACCAACGCCCGCACAGCCGCCGTCTGCTCCTTGATCGCGTTCCGCATGAACATCCAGTCCAGACCCACCGTGACGAGCTGAATACCCTGCTCGATGCGCTGCAGCACCTCTTCCGGCGTGCTGTCCACCGCCATGGCGACCGGGAGCCCCTTGGCCCTGCCCGTGTCCACGACCTTCTGAACGGCGGCAACGTTGGTCGGGTGATCGAACTGGAACGGCAGCCCATACGAATAGCTCAGGTCGCCCGGCCCAATGAACAGCGCGTCTATGCCCGGCACGTCGGCGATCTCCTCGACGCACTCCACGGCGTCCTTGTGCTCGATCTGCACCATCACGAACACGTCATCGTCGGCGGAGGCCTTGTACTCCTCGGTCCTCGTGTAGTGACGGCTGACGCGACGTGGCGCGCTGCCCCGAATGCCCTTCGGCGGGTACCTGCACGCCTCCGCGACCCGCCTCGCGTCCTCCGGTGAGTTGACGAACGGCACGACGAACCCGCTCACTCCAAGGTCGAGCGCCGCCATGAGGAACTTCTGGTCGTGCGACGGAGGACGGATGAACAGCGGCACGTCCGACCACTTCCAGCCCAGCATCACCATCTTGAGGTCGTCCCAGCCCGCGCCGCCGTGCTCCATGTCGAGCAGTACCCAGTCCAGATCGCAGTCCGCCGCGATGGCCTCCACCGCCAGGGGATCGGTAATCCCCAACCACATGCCGAGCGCCTCCTTCCCCTCCTTCAAACGCCGCCGCAAAGGACGGATATTCAGCAGGTCGGTCGACTCGGTCATCGGCTGCTCCTCACAGGTCTGGCAATAGGCACAACATACTACCAGCGAAGCCGCGAGGAATAAAGAAGCGCAGGATGCTGGCCTAGTGTTCCGACATCCTGGGATTTAAGGGTAGCGAGGCTATTATTTGGTAGGGGCGGGTTTCAAACCCGCCACCCACTACCGACACCACCCCACACCGTCATACCGGCGAAGGCCGGTATCCAGGGGGTTGGAGGGCTGACAGGGGTAAGCAAAACGGGCTTGCTGCCACGATCCGGCCCCGCCTCCCTGTCATTCCGAGCGTAGCGAGGAATCTAAAATCCATAACCGCAAGACAGGACAGCGGGTGCCGCGCTTGTATCGTGACCGAGAGTGGAAACAGCGTAAGAACACTTTATGTTGGCCTTACGTTGTGACAGCCACTTTAGATTCTTCGACTCCGCTACGCTCCGCTCAGAATTGCAGTGCCGAGGGTTCTCTCTCGTCAATGCAGACCCCACTCTCCCGTTCGCGGGAGAGGGTTGGGGTGAGGGTGAAGATGAGGCTGACTTTTACTACGAACCGCCCGCCACCACGGAGACCCCATCCACGTTGACCTCAACCTCCAGGATGGCGGCGGGGTCCTCATCCTCCAAGTCGTCGGGCACGGGGAAATACCCGCCGTAGTCGTTGGGGAGAGAACGGTGGTAGGCCAGCGCTTCATCCACCGACATTTGCGGCGGCGGGACCGGATCACCATCAAGTTGTAGCCCTTCGATATGGAACTCGATGGCCTCTTTGATCATCGCCTGGATGCCGTCCCATGTTTTGTGGGTGGAGATGCAGCCGGGTAAATCGGGGACGTAGGCGGCGTAGTTGTTGAGCGTCCGTTCAAATACCACTACGTAGCTTTGCTTCATCGGTTCCTCTCCTGAAGCCCGGCTTGCCGCAGGATGCTTCGCCAGGTTTTTGTCTTTAGATCCTCACCGGGGTGGCCCGGGATGGTCACCTTTCCAGGTTTGATGGGATGCTTGAACTGGCGGTGGCTACCCTTCATCCGGACAATCTGCCAACCGTCTCTCTCGATGACGCGTATGGCTTCTCGCACCTTGGGCATGAAAGCTCCGCAACCCGCCTTGGCGATAGTATAGCATGGTGGTGAACACTCACAGGGCAACCCCAACTCCAACCGTCACTCCGGCACATCCCCTCTCCCTCGACGTCCCCGACCCCATCCTCACTAGCGAGACGCTGCACGCCGTCTG
>JAPPDQ010000461.1 GCA_028875495.1 Chloroflexota bacterium | reverse complement strand
CCCCGGGCCCCGCCTCCGACTGGAGCACCGCCCGAGAGACGCCGCCCTCCGGAGCCGTCCTCGTCACCAATACACCCTCGGCCGATGCGTCACCGACATTGATGCTGGTCGAGGAGTTGAGAGTCGGCTCCCTCGATGGCGCCCGGCCGGAGTCCTTCGCGGCACTCAAGGGCCTGGTGGCGCTCCCGGGAGGCGGGTTCGCCGTTCTGGATTCGCAGGCGCAGGAGATTCGCGTCTTTGGGGCGGACGGGTCACACGTCGCGACGCACGGGCGCCCGGGCGAGGGGCCCGGCGAATTCGTCGACGCGACCGGGCTGATGCTGGATCCGCAGGGACGCATCTGGGCGGCGGATCCACGTGGCGCGCGCATGTCGGTGTTCGATCCGGTCGATGGGTTCCTGGAGTCCTTTCGCTACCAATACATGGTTCGGGGGTTTATCTGGATGGGCACCATGACCGATCGCGGCCACATCCTGAAGCCGTCGATGTCGCGCGAGGACTTTCGACCGATGCTGCGGGTCTACGATTCCACGATGACGCAGATCGATTCGATCTTCTCTGCGGGAGAAGACGAGGGCGGGGATTTCGACCCCGAAGACAGTCCCGGGGCCTTCTATTACGAGACGCCCGGGGGCGGGTACGGTTTGATGCAGATTCCCTTCTATCCGGGAGGCACCTCGCACACGGATCGCAATGGAGAGACCTGGTCCGGAACGATGGCCGACCCGGGTTACCGCATAGGAAGGTACGCACCCGGCGGGGACACGACCCTGATTGTCGTCACCGAACGGCCACCCGTTCCCGTCACTCCGGCGGAGCGCGATTCGGCGATCGCCGTAATCCGGGAGAGTCTCAGGGAATCGGGTGTCACGAGAGAGATGGACTGGTCCCGAATCCCCGACGTGAAGCCGGCGCTGGAATCCATCTTCACCTCGGCAGAAGGGAACGTCTGGGTCGCGATTCCCAACCTGAGCGGGGGGACTGACTACGATGTGCTGTCGGCCGATGGCTCCTACCTGGGCACGGTGACGGCCGGCAGCCTCGACGTGTACCGCTGGCTGCCGCCGGTCGTCGTGGGAGACACGTTCCTGGCGGTGGTAAATGACGAGCTGGACGTGCCCCACGTCGTCCGTGCGAGGATTGTGCCGGTGGAGTAAGGCCGGGTCTCACCCTGGCCGCCTCCGGCCGAATGGGAGGTGTGTGATGAGCGAAGATATCAGGGGTGCCGCAAGCGGCTTCGTCCTGCGTTGGACCGTTCTCTGCGGGCTCGGCCTGGCGGGCGGACTGGCCGTCGGCCTGGGCCTGGCAGCACCGGTCGAGGCGGTCGTGGGCATGATGTTGGTGACGCCCGCCACCTTGGGATTGGCCGGTGCGATGGTCGGCAGTGCCCAGTGGCTGGCCCTGGGAAGGAGCCCGCGGTTCGGCGCGTCATGGGTCGCGACCTCGAGTCTCGGCCTCGGCGTCGGCATGACAGTCGGCATCGTGCTGGTCGAAATGCTCGGCCAGGCGTTGACCGGCGAGCCGATGCGCCTGGCGACGCTCGACATGCTCGGCCGACTCGGCGGGTTGTTGTTCGTCGGGGTGTTCGCCGGCCTGGGGCTGGGCGCGGCGCAGTGGTTGGCGATCCGTCCCGCGGCGCCGATTGCCGGCCGGT
Organism: Chloroflexota bacterium; assembly: GCA_028875495.1. GTDB lineage: Bacteria > Chloroflexota > Dehalococcoidia > Lucifugimonadales > VXLM01 > VXLM01. Next base: position 7,594 of record JAPPDQ010000461.1, on the reverse strand, counting down.
GGATCGTCTTGTGCGTCGCCGGATTCGGCGCCGGACTGCCCGCCGGCAGCCTGGCCGCGGAGCTCGTGGGGGGGCTCCAGAGCGCGGTCGGCTTCGCCGCCTTCCTGGGAGTCGCCGGATTGACACTGGGAGTGTTCACGGCCAGGAGCGGGGCGGCGATTGCCGCCGGACTGACGCCTCGACGGGCAGGCTGAGCCGGCGGCGCGGAGACGCATGCGCGCCCGCGGTCTTCCGCCCCCCTCCACCACCTCGCGACGGGCTTTCCGCCCAGCGCCGGTTCGAGCCGATAGCCACCCAACTTGATCCCTACATCCGCGAGCTGTGCTTCGCGGCCTGCTCGCCGCGATCGATCGTCGTCCGATGGACATGCTTTCTTGACGTTTACATTAATGTTCATTATCGTGTATATGGTAGTGTTCATATTGTTGTTGTCGTGCCCCAAACCTACTCAAAGGAAGCCCTAGGGGCATCAAGCAAAGGAGGACCCCGTGGCGACAGCTGTAGCTCGAAAACTCGACAGTATCACGCGGTCCGGCGGCATCAGGGCTCGGGACGTCGCGCAACTGCTGAAGACGACCCCCCAGACCGTCTCTCGCTGGCGGACCGGAAGGTCCACGCCCCGACCGAACAGCCTCGACCGGCTTCTCCGGTTGGAATGGTTGGCTAGCCAGCTGGCCCAGGTGTATACACCCGGCGACGCGCGAGTCTGGCTATTCAGTCCGCATCGCGACCTGGATGGCGAAAGGCCGGTCGACCTCATCGCGAGCGACAGAATGGATGAGGTTCTCGCGATCATCGATCGTCTGCAGTCGGCCGCTTACACCTGAGTCGCGAAGGGCGCATGATACCGCATCGGCCCTTCGATCCCTCACTCCTCGACGCCATTGAGCAGAGTGTCGTCGAATGGAGAGGGATCGCCTACCGCCAGGTGTTCGCGGGAACGTACGCTCTACGGGCGAACATTCGGGGCGCTCGGTGGAATCCGCCGGGCGAAGAAGCTCTGTACTGTGCGCTGCACTCACGGACCGCAGCTGCGGAAATCGACCACCTGATCGCTCGGCAGCCGGTTCCCATCCGAAAACCCAGGGTCACTCACGAGCTGTCAGTCAGGTTGGTGAGAGTGGCAGACCTCCGAGATCTCGGCGCGTTGGAGTCTTGTGACATCACGCCTGACTTGCTGCTGGGAGAGGACCTGGCCGCACCGCAACTTGTTGGCGGTGCAGTTGCGTGGCTGAAGTGCGCCGGATTGCTCATTCCGAGCGCCCGTGATGTCGGCGGGAATCTTGTGGTCTTCGTGAACAACATGGGTTCAGCCGATGCGCTGGAACCGGTTTCCGAAGAGGTATACTCGCCGACCGATCACGGGAAGAGGTGACAGACTCCGGCCCCGTCTTTCGCCTGCAGAACAGCCTACTCGTCCAAGGCTCTCAGCGCATGTCCGTCCGGTCGACAATGGTCGGCTGCACAACCTTCACACGCATGTCGCCACCAGGCGTCTCCACTACCGTGTACATGAGGGTGCTGTTGCAGATGGGGGCGAGCCTGTCCTCGTACATGCCGGAAGCGATCAGACGGGAGGTGGACACGTCGATCACCTCGACCAAATGGTCAAACGTCTCACGGTACCAGGTCGGCCGAGGGCTGCGGGGGATGTTGGGACGCCATTCCGGATCGGGCAGCAATACGTACGTCCAAATCCGCCCGACTTCATCCTCGGCCATATGAAACAGCGCCGCAGGCGGGGGAAGGGACTCATAGACTTCGTCGGGGAAGTCAGGGTCCGGCGGAAACCAATCGACCGCGCGCATCAGCCGACTGACGTGTGTCGCTTCAGCACTCCATTCCTCAACGGAGTACCGCCAAATGCTCGCTGTCCAGAATCCCCCGCCCACCCTGCAGCCTTGCGAAACGGCGATAGGTAGCCGGCACTGGAAACGACCGGACAAAGTCGCCAGATGGCGTAAGCACCTGTACGCGTGCGTTCCCGTCGTCCACAACGAAAAGCGTGTCTCCCCGCCCGACGAGAACGCGGGCTGTGTTCCTCAGTTCACCAGGACCCTCACCCCGCCGTCCGATCGACCGCAGGAACCGTCCATTCGGACCATACACGAAGATCTCGCCGCCACCTGTCACGCCCCCGAGCAGAAACTCCCCGGTGCTGAGCCTACCGACCATGCAACCCTCACCCGCAGCGCCATCCCAAACGGTCCCCGGATCACTCAAATCACCCAGCGTCGCGACCTCTCGAAAGACGATTTCGCAGTCAGGGCAGATGGGGCTCGGATCTATCAGCCGCGTATTCCCGGTGGCAGTTCCGTTGGGGTCCGGCTGAGCACAGGCAACTGCAGCGAGGACAGCCAACGATAGCCACAGGGATCGGTGGCCACGTCCTGTGGCAACCCCATGCGCGGAAGCCCGTTGGCGGGCGGCGCATATCACTTGGTCAGTACAGGTGCAAAAGAGGGGATGCATCCGTGCTATTCCATCTGAAGCCAGGAACACCTGGACGTGTCAATGCGGTACATGCGAATCCAACTGTCCAACCGCTCTTCCTCCTCGTTGACCCTGCGGTCCAACAGGAAGACGGTGTCGCGCACCACGGTGTGGATCGCGCGCATTGACTTGAAGTGAGGCACGAGGCCGTCGACACAAGCGCTGCTCAGGTCGGGTGCGATCACACTCAGGTAGATGTCGGCCGTGATCGTCCCATGGGGCTGCTCTCCTTCCAGAGTAGCGTCGTGGTGAAAGAGAACGATTGCACCGTCGGAGAGCCGATAGAGACCCAGCAGGCCCGAACTGATTTCGAAAGGACCCTCCGGCAGGTCGTTCGCATCCATCCGTTGCTGGATGTCCTCAGGCACTCCCCTCCGCCGGACAGCAGGAGGTCGCAGGGTGTCGAAGGTGATCCCGTCCCACGTTGAAACGAAAACGGAGTTGAGACCGCTCATACCCGACAGGATCGTGTCCTCCCAGGCTACCGAGTTGCCGAGTGATTGGAATGCCGCAAACTGCCCGACGAATCCATCTGGCCGGATGGCGGAACGCACGTATTCGTCGGGGAGGGGCACCACATAGTCGATCTGTTGGTCTGGAATGGACCAGATCGCGACAGACGTAAGGCCTCGGAGCTCTCTCGAAGGGAATACCACCGATTGTCCCACCTGCGAATAGCCGCTCGCACCCACGCGGCCGCGATAGGGTTGACTGCCCAGGACGCTTCCATCTGCTCGCCGGAACATCTGAAGCAACCTGCGCTGATCGTCGACTCCCACGACCACGGTGTCGTTTAGAATGAAGGCGGGTCCAAGATCCAGGAACTCGCCTGGGCCCTCGCCCACGCCCCCGTACATCTGGCTCAGGGTGCCGTCCCGTGCATAGCGAAGGATCCTGTCTTCAAAGAAATCAGACACCAGGAACGAGCCGTCCATGGTGTCCGGCGTCAGATCCTCTGATCCGCAGTGCGGCGCTGGGTCAGCCGTTGACGATAATGGGCGCTCGTGGGACGGAGTCGGGCTTATCGTACACCGTGCGCTGCATGTGTCAAATAAGCGTCCGCTTTACTCGTCCGCGGATCGTCTCAGTTGCCAGGCGCCGGATTCATCTGGTACACGGTCTCTCCATCTCGCCGGATCAGCAGTCCTTGAAACGCCTCCTCGAGACCGGTCCAATCGTGTCCCGCAGGCGCGCTGCCAAGGAAGATCCCGTCCGCGGGAGTTCCCACTAAAACGCCGCGTGGGCCGTCATCGTCCAGGATCAGCACAAGACCCTCTTCGATGCGTTCCGTGTCGAGGCCCAGACTGACAACATGGCGGTCGTCGACAGGCTTCAGGCCGTACCCCATCCGCTCGAATCCTTCGGGGTCGTTGATCACCATGCCCGTGCTCGGCACGACGCGTTTGCCGATGTTCGGATCGGGCACCGGATCCCCGACGACGAGGCGATCGAATCCGTCCTCGCTGAGGATCAGCATCCCGTTGGTCTCGTGGATGTAGTCCTGGTAGTAGCCCATGTAGGCGTCGGGAAAGCGGGGTGCCCATAGGTCCCGCACCCGGGCCTCGTCCGTGCGAACGCGATTGGCAGCGTCGGGGACGGGGGCTCCGATGAGGATCCTCTCTCGCCCGGCCGCGTCCTCGATGATCAGCCCGCGTGCTCTCAGCACGCCGTCCGCTGCCGTCCCGCTTCTGACGAACAGCACGGCCAGTGCGATGGTCATCAAGGCTGCGTAGAGTTGGAGCCAACGAACCGTACGGGTCAGTTTCGCGGTATTCGTACTCACTGAGTGCTCCTCGAGAATGGTGTTCTCGTGCAGGGGTCAAGGGTCTCGACTTGCTCACGTAACAAGACACCGTCCGGCGCGGAATGGATGCATACTGATTCCGGCGCATGCCGATCATTGATTCCATTCCAAGCCGATCACCGATTCCGGCATGGTAGAGCCGCCGATGGCGATCCTGAGTCACGCCCGAGACCGGTCGAGCCTGTTGGAAGTGCGAGCCAACGCGTTTGCGGCCTCATGCCTAATGCCCGCCGACGGCGTGCGCAGCTACGTCAACGCCCTGTCCAAGGGGCTGGGAAGCCGGACCAGAGCGGACACGTTCGATGGAGAGGTGTCGACGCGCGTCGAGGGAAGGAAGGCTGCCGATACACAGAACATCGAACTACATGATGTCGTGAGAATGGCCGACCATTTCGGAGTCAGTTGCGGTGCGCACCAAACCTCCGGCCCGCGGTGAGAGTCACGGGGACATTCGACGGCTGAGTTCAGAGGCAATTGAGGCGCTCGCCCCCAACCTCTAAGGGTGATCGCGAGGCGTTTCGCGGAGCAGTCGCCTCATCTCATCTCTGAGTGCGCGAAGCTCAGCGGGTGGGTCCGCATGACCGTGGGCGATGAGCAGATCCAGTATCTCGCTGTGGCGATACACCAAATCCGCAAACAGTTTCTCATTTCACAAGCCCATCGGCATCTGTTGGCCTCAGCTGAATTGTGTTCATCGCCGCGCTATCCAATCTGTAGATCTGAATGTATGGCACTCCGAGGTCGTCCCGACCTGCACCGATGATCCGATCATCTCGTATAGCGTATGGCCGAAATCCCGACGGCAGTCGTACCGAAGCCCAATGCTCCCCGGTCGAATCAAATGCTGCCCACTCCAGGATCGCTCGGTCGATCTTCCGAATCCCGACCCAGATTCGTTCGTTGTTGTCTACGAACATACCCGTGATCGGAGGCCATGTGTACGGCGCACCCTCCCGCAGCACACCGGCGAAGTTTCGTAGGCGACGTTCCGCCGCTCGCAGCTCTTGTCTTGTCACAGGAAGAGGCGCGGTGTCATACTCAAATGCCTTCTGGATTCGATCCCGGACATTAACAACAGTGATTTCGAGGGCCAGAGATGTTGCATACACGACCCGGTCACCGTCGAGTACATCAGTGAACGATCTTCGACCAAATGGATGACCCGCCACGCTGACAGCTTGACCGCGTGAGTTTCCTCGCCGCCGTACTAGTGCTTCATTGGAAGGAAAGGAGAATAAGGAATCGGCCATTGCCACCTCGTCGTTCCACGACAGGTGTCGCAGTACGTCCACGCACAACGAATCCTCATTTCGGCCATCCGCATAGTACGCGCGCGACGTCCGTCCAACATAGTCGCCCCGTCCCGGCAGCCTCTGCATATTCGAGAAACTGATCCCTGTGGTGCGGAAATCCTGCGTGTACGCAGCATGCGAGGAATCACCTGGCGCGAACACAGTAATGCGATCCACCGTGGCATCATAGACCAGCAGACTATCGTCCGGCAGTATCTGAAGTGACCATACATTCTGGAATTCACCGGGTCCCTCGCCCCTCTTTCCGATCATGCGGTCGTATGCCAGACTCGGTGACAGGACTATCACGCTGGCCGTTTGACCATCGGCGACATATACACGTCCACGGGAATCGATTGCCATGTCACTTATGTACGACAAGAGCGTGTCGGTGCTGGATGTTAACACCAAGGTCGTCGCCAGCATTGGGCCACGAGCCCACGAACGTGCGTCGCCGATGTTGGTTTCCTCGCCTTGAGGATCGGCGCCACAAGCGACTAGGGTCGCGAACAACAAAGGGACGATCGGAAGGCGAAGGCTCGTCGCTAGTCTGAATCGCGTCATCATGTCAGCTTCCAGTATTGGGTCTTGGTGAGTGGTGTCATGTGGAGTGTTCCACTAGTTTATGATATCCCAGAAGTAGCAATAGAACTGACTGCCGTTGCACGCAGCGCATCCGTGGACAAGTACAATACATCTCTTGCCGCAACAGACAGAGTCGAAGTCTTCGTTCTCGCAACAAGTCTGCTCGTCCGCTTGCTGCGCTGGAAGTGGATGGGACAACGTCCAGCCTCCAACAAAGACAACCAAGGCGGCGATGATTGCTACTCTGGCTCGGGACATGTGGGACAATCTCCTAGTTTTGGGAAGACACGCAAGCGTCCGGTTTCTCGTCTGGTCGGCGCGAGTCTGGACGATGGACGGCAGGCGTCGGATCGCGCAAGTGCTCGAGGCATCCACGGACCGGCCTCGACCCACCCCCCTATTCCACCTCACCCCCCAGCCGCGCCCACGCATCCGCACGCGCAACGTACTCCGCGATCGCCTCCCGGTCGCCGGCCTGCTCCGCGTGCTTGAGCAGCGCCAGGTACACCCAGGAGTAGTAGTGGGGGATGCCGATCGTCGACCTGTCCTTCCACACCGGCCAATCCGGCAGGCCGCTCTGGTGCACGAACACGTCGTCGGCCAGTGTCCGCGTGCGCTCGACATCGACCCAGGGGCCCACCCGTATTGAACGCGGGTCGACGGCCCGGTTCGCCATGACGCCGGAGTCGATCAGCTCGGCGGGATCACCCGGCCACAACCGGAATGCCAGGCCTTGTCGAATCACGTATGGACGCACGCCGAGTTCGTACGGCGCGGTGCCGCTTGACGCGAAGTAGATGGGCCTGTCGCCAATCGAGTTCCGGATCGCCCAGAGCCCGAATACCTGCCAGGGAGCGAGTCCTCGCTGACCTGTGATGACCCCCGAGATCGGACCCAGCGGGACGGCCTGAACGCTGTCGATCGGCACGAATTGCGCAGCCGTCTGTTCGATGGCCTGGTCGGTGAACCGCGACTCGTCGAGGATCGGGCGGGTCGGCACCCGGATTGCCTCGCGCAGGAGGATCGGGATCTTGCCGAGCGCCTCCGCCTCCGCCGGGTCGTGCGTGTACATGCTATCGGTGTTCTCGGCGGTATAGGGACGCTGGCAGAGGATGCGGGTCGGGTCTTCGTCGGGGTCCTCGCCGGGCTCGCAGGGCCTGGTCAGGTCCCGGAGCTGCCGGACGTACCAGGGGATGTTGAAGTACGAGGTCACCGCCACGGTCACGTCCCGCCGGATTCCCTCAACCTCCTGCAGGTACCAGAGCGGGAAGGTATCGTTGTCGCCAACGGTGAAGATCAGGCCGTACGGCTCGACGCTCATGAGCAGGTTGTAGGCCCAGTCGCGCGCCGAGTGATCCCCGGCCCTGCTGGCCCAGTTGAAGTTGAGGACCAGGGGGATGAAGGCCAGCCCCAGCACGGG
>JAPPDQ010000164.1 GCA_028875495.1 Chloroflexota bacterium | reverse complement strand
GGCACGATCCCGGCCTCCCCGACTCCGCGAATCCCGAACGGGTGTCCGGGGTTCGGCACCTCCACAATGACCGCCTCGATCATCGGCAGGTCGAGCGCCGTCGGCATCCGGTAGTCGAGCAGCGACGTGTTGTTCATCCGCCCGTCATCGGCCATGTTGTACTCTTCGTTGAGCGCCCACCCGATGCCCTGCGCCGCGCCGCCCTGGATCTGGCCCTCCACGTAGCTCGGATGAATCGCGATCCCCGCGTCCTGGAAGGCCGTGCACCGCACAACGTCCGTCTTCCCCGTGTCGGGATCAACCCGAACGTCCACGATCATCGCCGCGTATGCCCGCGCCGCGCCCGTCGAAGTCACATTCGCGCGTCCGACGATCGGCCCTCCCGTCGCGTTGGCCGTCTCGGCTACTTCCTTGTACGACATGCTGAGCTCAGGGTCGGATACATGGCTGAGAGTACCCTCCTCGTACCGGACGTTCTCGGCGTCCGTCTCCCACACTCGCGCCGCCCGCTCGATGAGCTGGCGCTTCACGTCGTGGGCGGCCTCGTAGGCAGCATAGCCCGACTTGAACGCCACGCTGCTCCCTCCCGTGTTCGACGTGTACCCGATGGAGTCGGTGTCCCCGATCTGCGGCATGATGTCCTCGACGGGGATGCCGAGCACCTCGGCGAACTGCTGCGACACCGCCGTGCGCGTGCCGCCGATGTCCACCGACCCTTCAATGAGGCTGAACTTCCCGTTCGTCTGCAGGTTTGCGATCACGCAGGCCGGCCCCGCGCCGTTGCCCCACGAGCCGAACGCCACGCCCCGACCGGTGTGATCATCCGCAAGGGCTGCATTGTAGTGCGGGTGCTCGTAAACCGCCTCCATCATCTCGACCGCGCCGATGCAGGGGTGAGCCACGCCGTTCGCCATGCGGGTACCCTCCCGCGCGGCGTTCTTCAACCGCAGTTCCACCGGGTCGATTCCCAGCTTCTCCGCTATCTCGTCGATGACCGACTCGCCCGCGAACGCCCCGATGGGCGCTCCGGGAGCGCGGTACGCCGCCGTGCTAGGCATGTTGTCTACCACGTCGTAGCTGTCGATGTGGATGTTGTCGACTTCGTACGGGGAAAACATGGAGGTCGCGGCGCCGTTGTGGGACGAGCCGGGATACGCCCCTGACTCGAACGCGATCATCGCCTTACCTGCGATGAGCTTCCCGTCCTTCGTCGCGCCAATCTTGACTTTGGTGTAACTGCCGGACGTCGGCCCCGTGGCCTCTAGGACATCCGCCCGCGACATGGTGATCTTCACCGGATGTCCGGTCTTCTTGGAGAGCAGCGCCGCCACCGGCTCCAAGTACGCCCGCAGCTTGCCTCCGAACCCGCCCCCGATCTCCAAGGGGACGACCTTGACCTCGGACACCGGCACGTCGAGCACGCGGCAAATCTGGTCGCGCATCCCGAACTGCCCCTGGCTGCTGTTCCAGATGGTCAGCCTCCCGTCCTCTCCCCAGAGCGCCGTGCACGTCTGCGGCTCGATGTACCCTTGGTGCACCATCTTCGTGCGGAACTCGCGCTCCACCACGACGTCCGCCTCACCGAACGCCGCGTCGGCGTCGCCCAGCGCCTGCTGAGCGTGCCCCGCAACGTTGCTTCCCGCCTCCGTCTCGAAACCCAGTCCGTCCGGCGCCGTGATGTTCTCGTGCAGCACAGGAGCCCCCGGCCTCATGGCGTCCTCGACGTTCGTCACGGCAGGTAACACCTCGTACTCCACCTCGATCAGATCGAGCGCTTCCTCTGCCGCGTGCGGATTGGACGCCGCCACCGCCGCGACCGGATGTCCCTTGTGGAGCGCCTTGTCGTCTGCCAGCACCGCCGTCGACAGGTACCGCAGGCTCATCACCAGGTCCTCGCCCACGTCCATGAGACGGTCGTCCGTCCACGGTAAATCGGCGTGCGTCACGACGGCCAAGACACCCGGATGGGCCGTCGCCTGTTCGGTGTCTATCGAATTGATTCGCGCGTGCGCGTGCGGACTCCGCAAAATCTTCCCATGCAGCAGCCCCGGCAGTTGGATGTCTGCCCCGTACACCGCCCGGCCCGTCACTTTGTCGGTGCCGTCGTGCCTGACTGGCCGCGTCCCGACTACCTTGAACTTGCTCTCGACCTTGCCCTCGGTCACGGTCGCCATGGCCTTCACCTCACTGAGTCCGGGCCCCTGAACGCCCTGAATTTACGCGCCCGTCATTCTAGCACAGCGACTATCGCCGCTCAGGGACGTTGCCAACCCATAACTGTTCAGACTACGTGGGAGCACACCATACCCACAGTCACCGTCATACCCAAAGGGGTAGAAATACGTCTTATCGACTCTGAACTGTTCCTATGGGTAACGGCGCGTTGTTGCGGTCTTGTCGTTGTGCTATGATTGCCGCGAATGTTCCAGCGGACTGAGGCCCTGTCGTTGACCGTTGCTAACGAAGACCTGCGCGAACTCGTTCGGCAGGCCATCACCAACCAAAAGCGGCCCACCGTCACCGTACTTTCATCCTTGCTTGCCGCCCAGGACGCGCTGGGCTACATCCCTGACGAGGCCATCGACGAGGTGGCCGCCTACACCGAGGCGAGCATCAACGAGGTGTGGGGCGTAGCGTCCTTTTACAAGAACTTCCGCTTCACTCTGGCGGGCAAGCACACGGTCGAGATATGCTGGGGCCCGAGTTGCCACCTGGTTGGCGCGACGGACATCATAGAGCGGACGTTGGAGCACGTCGGCCTGAAGGAAGAGGGCGAGACGGACGACGGTCGGCTGACGGTACGATACAACACTTGCCTTGGGGCATGCGCGCAGGCGCCGGTCATCAGCATCGACCACCACCTGCGAGGTCGCATGACGCCGGAGCAGACAGTCGCGCTGATCGAGAACATCCCGGACAACGGTTCCCACTAGCCGGCACGAGAACAAAGTGAGCGCATACGAAGACCTGAAGACGAGAGCCGACGCGCGGTGGCAGAAGCTCACCGCGGGTGAGAAACCGTGGATTCGGATAGGCACCGAGTTGAACGGCCAGGCAGCCGGAGCAGTGGAGGTCCTCGACAGCCTCCGATCCGAGCTCGATAAGCGTGGCATCGAGGCGGACGTCGGCGAGGTCGGCACGCTCGGCCTATCCTACGCCGAGCCGCTCGTGGATGTGCTCAAGCCGGGCAGTTCGCGTCTGCTCTTCAGCCGAGTCACCCCCGAAGACGTTCCGACCATCATCGAGGAATACATCGTGGGGGACCGGGTGCCGGAACGCCTCGCATTCGCCTATCTGGGCGACGATCCCATCGACGGCGTGCCCGACCTGAACTCCATGCCGCAGTATTCGCTGCAGCGGCGCATCGCCATGCGAAACGCGGGGCACATCGCCCCCGCCGACATCCTGCAGTACATCGCCAACGACGGGTATGCCGCCCTCAATAAGGCCCTGTTCGAGATGGAGCCGGGCGGCGTTATCGACGAGATGAAAACGTCCAATCTCCGGGGGCGCGGCGGCGCGGGCTTCCCCGCGGGCCTGAAGTGGAGCTTCATGGTCAACTCGCCCGGCCCCGTCAAGTACATCGCCTGCAACTGCGAGGAGGGCGACCCTGGCGCGTTCAACGACAAGGCGATACTCGAAAGCGACCCGCACACCCTGCTCGAAGGGATGATACTCGCGGGGTACGCGACGGGCGCCACGAACGGCTACGTCTTCGTCCGGCACGGCCACGATGGCCCCATCGACCGCGCTGAGCAGGCCATCAAGGACGCCTACGCTGAGAATATCCTCGGGAAGAACATCCTCGGAAGCGACTTCAGCTTCGACATCGAGGTTGCCCTGACCGGCGACTCCTACGTCGCGGGCGAGGAGACGGGCATGATGGAGGCCATCGAAGGCAAGCGCTCCATGCCGCGCTTCAAGCCTCCGTTCCCCGCTGCCGCAGGGCTGTGGATGAAGCCGACGACGATCAACAACGTCAAGACATTCTCATATGCTCCTCAGATCGTCCTGAATGGCGGTGAGTGGTTCTCCAACATCGGCGTGAACAACAGCACCGGCACAGCAATCGCCTGCCTCACGGGCAATGTCACCTACCCCGGCATCTACGAGGTCGAGATGGGCATGACGATGGGGCAGGTCATCGAGGAGATCGGCGGCGGCGTACCCAACGGCAAGCAGATGAAGCTCCTGCAGACGGGAGGGCCGCTGGGCGGCGTCATTGGACTCGAAAGCCTTGACCTCCACATTGACTTCGACGAGATGCAGCAGGCGGGCGCGATGTTCGGCTCGGGCGGCATCATCGTCGGAGACGAGGACGCGTCGGTCGTGGACCTGATCCGCGTGCTCGTCACGTTCTGCCAGTACGAATCATGCGGCAAGTGTTTCCCCTGTAGGCTCGGAATGACACAGCTACTCGATCAGATCGAGCGGATCGCTCGGTTCGAGGGGGTGCCCGGAGATATGGAGGCCTGTGAGCGTGTGGGAACGACCATGAAGATCGGCTCTCTGTGCGCGCATGGCCAGCTAGGGTTCAATCCGATAAGCTCGGCCCTTCAGCATTTCCGCGAGGAGTTCGAGACCCACATCACAGAACGGCGCGATCCCACCGGCAGGACCTCCACGAAGTTCTACTACCCGAAGTCGACCCGGCCCTACGCGGAGGATTTTTCTCAAGCCCAGCCGCTCAAGGTGAACATATAGAAGCGACTGGCGCGGCGACGGACACGGCCTTCGCCGCCACGTACCACTGACTCAGTTCGGAGTTGCCGAATGGCAGACGACATCACAATCACGATCGACGGGAAGGAAGTAACGGTCAAGCCTGGGACTAACGTCCTGCAGGCGGCCATGGACGCCGGATTCTACGTGCCCTACCTGTGCTACTACCCGGGTATGAAGTCGTTCGGCGCGTGCCGGATGTGCGTCGTCGAGATCGACGGGCCGCGCGGGACTGCCACTCTTGCCTCATGCACCGTGCCTGTCGGGCCGGACATGGTCGTCCGCACGAAGACCGACTCCGTGACCGACCTCCGCCGCGGAATCATGGACCTGCTGATATCGGAGCACCCGCACGGATGCCTGAACTGCCATCGCATCGAGCTCTGCGGCCCCGAGGACATATGCCTGCGTCACGTGGGCGTCAACGACCGCTGCGTCACCTGTCCCAAGAACGAGCGCTGTGAGCTCAAGGACACGGTGCGCTGGCTCGAAATGGAGCTCGACACGGAGCTTACCTACAATAACCGGCACCTCCCGCAGGCCGTGGCCGACCCGTTCTGGGACATGGACATGAACCTGTGCATCGTCTGCGGACGATGCGTGCGCATCTGCAGCGAAATCCGCGGCGACGACGCTCTGGCGTTCACCGAACGCGGCGGCAAGGGCCTCATCGGGACGTCGCAGGGAACATCGCTCCTCGAATCGGGCTGCGAGTTCTGCGGCGCGTGCATTGACGTGTGTCCCACTGGCGCGCTCGTCGAGCGAGTCCACAAGTGGGACAAGGCCGTGAAGAAGGTTACGAGCGTATGCACCAACTGCCCCGTCGGATGCAGCGTGACGATGGAGGTCGACAAGCGCAATCGCCTGATCCGCACCATTGGCGACCGTCATGGCGAGGCAAACGAGGGCCAGTTGTGCTTCAAGGGCAAGTTCGGACTTGAGTACGTCAATAGCAAGAAGCGTCTCAGGAATGCCCTCGTCCGTGTCGGCGGCGAGCTACGTGAGACGACGACCTTGGAAGCGATCGACCATGTCGGGGAAAAGCTCGGCGAATTCAAGGGCGACTCCTTTGCCATAGTCGGCTCTGAGCGGAACACCAACGAGGACCTTTACATAGCCCAGAAGTTTGCCCGAGTCGTTATGGGAACAAACAACGTGGACGTAGCCTCCAACGTTCGGCCTGAACTGTTCCAACCTCTGGAGACGATGCTCGGTTACAGGGCCGCCACGAACTCGATCAGCGATCTGGAAGGATCGAAGTGCTACCTCGTCGTCTCCAGCAACGTCACCGAGGAGCAGAACGTAGCCGCAGTCCCCATCAAGAAGGCTATCAAAGAGGGAGCGAAGCTGATTGTCATCGACCAGCGCGAGACGGAGCTCACGCGGTTCGCCGACGTGTGGCTGCGTCCACGCCCCGGCAGCGAGACGGCTCTCATCGGCGGGATGCTCCGCGTCATCGTCGACGAGTCCCTCGACGATCACAAGTTCCTGGCCGAGAAATGTGAAGGCGTACAGGACTTCAAGAGTAGTCTTTGGAGCTTCGACCTAATTCAGGTCGAAAAGTCGACGGGGATCCCAAGAGAAGATGTTCAGACCGCCGCCCGCCTTCTCGCTTCCAATGCCCCGGCGTCAGTCCTGTACGGCCTCGAAACGGTTGAGTCGAAGCTTCGGGAGGACTGCGTAACCGCCTTGGTCAATCTCTGCCTGGTTTCAGGCAACATGTCGCGGCCGTCGGCTGGACTCTACCCACTCTACCAAGGAGCGAATGAGCAAGGCGCACGCGACGTGGGAGCGGTCCCCGAATTCCTGCCCGGCTATGTGCCGGTCAACGACGACGATGCGCGAACCGAGATGGACGATGTTTGGGAGGCGTCCCTCCCAACCGGTGGCGGCGTGTCCATCCGAGAGTTGACCCGGGCGATCGAGTCTGGCCGCATACGAGCGCTGATGCTGCTCGGCAACAGCCCGAACTATACCAACGGCGAACTTGGCGAATTCATCGAGGCACTCGGCAAGCTCGAATTCCTCGTTGTTCTCGACTCCTTCGCGAGCGAGATCACTGAGTCGGCACACGTCGTCATTCCGTCGGCAACGCTCGCGGAGACCCAGGGCACTGTAACGAATATGGAGCGCCGGGTCCAAGTCATCTCGCCTGCCCTTGAAGTCAAGGGCGAAGAGGATGCCGATTGGCAGTCCATCAGCCGCATCGCGCGGGAGATGGGTGCAGTCGGGTTTGAGCATCCCAACGCCGAAGCAGTGTTCGACGAGATTAACAACATTGTCGAGATCTACGGTGGGATAACCTACGAGCGCCTGGCATCGGGCGGGTTGCAGTGGCCGTGCTTGGCCGCAGACATGTCCGACACCCAGGTCCTCTACGACTACGATGAACACCGCCCAAGACTTATGCCAATGTCCATGCCGGAGCCCATCGAAGCCCCGGCACCGGGCGACGAGTATCCGTTGGTTTTGGCAAGAGGCCGTGTTCTCCACGACGCCGACGAAGAAATGACCGTGGAAAAGGTGGGCAAGCGCAACGTCATCAGGCGAGGCGAGATCATCGAATTGCACAGGCAGGATGGTGAAATGCTGGGAGTCCGCGAGGGTGACTCGGTCGAGGTTATCTCGGCGAGTGAGACCCTACGTGGGGTCGCCAGGTTCACCTCTCCTCTCAGGGGACTGGTATCCACCACGCTCCTGTTCGGCAACAGGATGACTGAGATCGACGCGTCGAACAGCCCCGACCCAATGCTGAACTTCGGGACGCTCCCTCTTACTCGTGTGCGCGTCCAACGGGCCGAAGAGATCGCTGCGGCAGCCGACTGATCCGCGCTACCCGCGATGACACTTGCCCACAGTGCCAGAACGGGAATGTCGAGGACGCCCGGTCTTGCAGCATTGATGGCTTCGCGCTACAGGAAATCAACGACGAGTCGACTGACCCGATGACGCCATATCACACACCCTCCGGTTACGAGCCTCCACCTCTTCCACATGGCGGTTTGGCCCACATTGCCGATTCAACTTTCTCGGTTTTCGGCGCACACTATCTCCCCTTCATTCTGATAGCTCTCCTGCCTCAGATTCCCCTCTTGGTCGGCGGAATCATTTCGCTGACGGGAATAGGGCCCATATTCACTTTCGACTTCCCTGTCGAGCCAAGCGAAGAACCTGTGGAGCCCTTGCAGATTACCCTCTGGGAAGTACTGGGGGTCATTCTGTCTTTCGTCATCAGCATCCTTGCGGGAGGCGCCACCATCTACGCGGTCGCCAGACACTTTCTAGGTAGTCCTGTCCTTGTACGACGCAGCTATGAGTACGCATGGGCGCGTTTTCCCAAGCTGCTCGGATCTTTCCTCCTCGTCCTGCTCATCCTGATCGTTCCGGGCGTGCTTTCGGTATTCATCATCGGCATCCCTCTGCTGGTATTCGCTGTCGTCGCCCTGCTCTTCGTCACGCACGCCGTAGCAATAGAGCAGCAGGATCCCACAGATGCCCTGAAACGTAGTTGGAACGTTGTACAGGGAAACTGGTGGAGGACATTCGGCCTATTGGCGGGTATTACGCTGGCTATTATCGGCGCGACACTGATCATCTTCTTGCCGGCAGGAAGATTCCTGCCGCCGGCTCTGGTTGTACTACTGTCCACGGCATTCTCCACCGTCGCGACGCCGCTAGCGACCATCGCGATAACAGTCCTATACTTCGATATCAGAGTGCGAAAGGAACAGCACACCCACAACGATCTCGCACGGGAATTGGGAGCCTGAAACCCCTTGACCATCACCCCGGCAGGAAAGCGCAGGCCTAGACCGAAGATCGTCGAAACGCGGGTCACGCGACGCGAGGACATAACTCACGACCTCCTGCTGATGTGGATCGAGAAGCCGGAAGGGTTCACGTTCAAAGCGGGTCAGTACTGCACGATCGGCAGCGACGGAATCGAGCGGGCCTACTCGATCGTCTCTGCGCCACACGAGGACGAGTTGGAGCTCTTCGTCGAGCTTGTACCGCCACCCGAAGGGAATCTCACGCCGTTGATATGGGAGCTGCACCCCGGCGACACCGTGACGATCCGGCCGAGGGCCAAGGGCATATTCGTCTTCAAGCCCGCCATGCCCAGTCAGTTCATGGTTGCGACAGTCACAGGCGTTGTGCCCTTCATAAGCATCCTTCGCGACTATCTGCACAACGACCGCTCAGGCCACCACTTCTACGTGCTGCAGGGAGCGAGCTACGTGGACGAGTTCACGTATGACGTGGAACTGCAACATCTCGCCGATCAGAACCCGGATATCATCACGTTCGTACCGACGATCAGCAGGCCCACGGAGGAGCGCAACGCCTCCTGGACTGGCGTGACCGGCCGCGTCAACGCCATCACAGAAGAGCACGTCGACCAATTCGGCCTCACGCCCGACGACACGACCATTTATGCTTGCGGGCACCCCGGCATGATCGAGGACGTTAAGGAGCAGTTCATTCCTAAAGGCTTCCACGTCGAAGAAGAGCGCTTCTGGAAGCAGGACGACTAGATCGGCTTTCTCCTA
>JAPPDQ010000136.1:2154-9306 GCA_028875495.1 Chloroflexota bacterium | reverse complement strand
AGACGCCCTATGGCTAGCCCAGTGGGAACGAGCGGAAGCGGCGGCGTGTCGAACAGGACGATGTCCTGCCGTCCAATTCCCCAAATGCCCATCAATAGACTCGACAGGGTGAAGGATGCATAGCTCAAGAACCGAGGCAAAAACCTGGAAGAATTAGACGGAAATATCCATGTTCTAACGACCCTTACTCCGTCGATATCGTCCTGCGTCCGTATCTTTCCGCGATATCCCTCAAATGTCCGCCCTGTCGGGTAGTTGGGCATCGCCGTGATCACGGTAACGTTATGGCCCTTCCCGGCCAGGCTCTTCGTCATCTTGTGCAGCCGGGCAGCGGTCGCTCCCACCTCAGGTGGAAAGTTCTGCGTGAGTACGACGATTCTCATCAGGATAGTAGTCCTCTGGCCGTGCCGAAAGGCGAACGAGGGTAATAACCCTGTGCCACGTGGGACATATCAGGCCCCGCACTTGCTGCGGTCCCATAGGCCACGCGAGTCTACAACCGACTTCGAGGTGAGTGTCTCCTGATCTATCTCTGTGAACATGCTGTGATCCGTGAGCAGTACGACAACGTCCGCCGCAGAAAGCCCGTCTTCGAGCCCCACAAGTTCGATATTCCCACAGTTGGAGATCTCCGACGGTAACTCGGAAACATAGGGCTCAACCACCAGAATTCGACCCTCCTTCCGACGTTGCAGTTCCTTGACTACCTCAATTGCGGGACTTTCCCGCAAGTCTGCCACGTCTGCCTTGTAGGTCAGTCCCAGGCAGGCCACAACAGGGTCGGCCAGATCCTTGCATACGTGCACTACTCTGTCGGCAACTACCTTGGGCATCCCGTCGTTGACCTCTCGCGCTACCTGAATCAGCGGAGTCAAATGCGGCGCGGCATGGGCGATGAACCACGGATCGATTGGTATACAGTGCCCTCCCACCCCTGGGCCGGGATTGAGTATCTCAACTCTGGGATGCCGGTTTGCGAGTGATATCAACTCCCATGGATCGATGTCGAGTGCCGTGCTGACTAGGGACATCTCATTGGCGAACGCAACGTTGACGTCTCG
This sequence comes from Chloroflexota bacterium, assembly GCA_028875495.1. GTDB lineage: Bacteria > Chloroflexota > Dehalococcoidia > Lucifugimonadales > VXLM01 > VXLM01. Next base: position 8,245 of record JAPPDQ010000136.1, on the reverse strand, counting down.
GAAGGCATTCTCAGCGAGCTTCGCCAGCTCCGCCGTCCGCACGGTGGTGGTGTGGCAGACGCCTTCGACGAAGACCTCGTACAGCCGTTTCGCCGCCTCCGCGCACGCCGGAGTGATGCCTCCGATGATGCGGTCGTTTGCGACTAGCTCCTCCAGCGCGTTCCCCGGCAGAATACGTTCCGCGCAGTATGCCACGCGGACATCGCTCGCCTCGCCCGCGGAGTGCGGAAACGTCAGGTCAGGGCGCGACGATGCCAGCCGTTCGCAGACTTCCTCTGTCGTCCCTACGGGACAGGTCGACTCCACGATCACCAGGTTGCCCCTCGTTAAGGCAGGCGCCAGGTTGTCTATGGCCGACCGCACGTAGCTTATGTCAGGGCGGTGGCCATCGTTGATGGGAGTCGGCACCGCGATGATAAACGCATCGGCCGGCGCCGGCTCACCCTGAGCTGATAGTGCGCCGGATGCCACAGTATCCGCGACGAGACTATCCATCCCCGCTTCGTCGAAAGGAGCGACACCGCAGTTGACCCTTTCCACACGCTCCGAGTCGATGTCGACTCCTATCACCTCCACACCCCGACTCGCCAATACCGCGGCGGTCGGCAGTCCGACATAGCCGAGGCCCACCACACAGACCCGTCCTATGCCATCAACCACGGGTCAGGTCCTCGAGAATGCGCTGGCTGGCGCGTCCGTCTCCGTACGGATGGTGTATCCGTGCCATGGCCATATAGGTCTCCGGCTCATTCAGCAAACGTGCCGTTTCAGTCGTAATGCGTTCGGCGTCCGTCCCTACCAACTTCACCGTCCCCACGTCGACGGCCTCTGGACGCTCGGTTGTATCGCGCATCACCAGCACCGGCTTACCCAGCGAGGGAGCTTCCTCTTGGATTCCTCCGGAGTCGGTCAGGATCAGGTAGGCTTCGTTCATGAGATGCACGAATGCCAAATAGTCTAGCGGTTCAATCAAGTGAACGTTTGGAAGGTCTGCCAAATGGCGAAATACGGGCTCGCGGACTCTGGGATTCAGATGCACCGGATATACGATTTCCACGTCGTCGCGTCGGCTGATCTGGACAATTGCCCTGCAAATCGCCTCGAAACCTTCGCCGAAGCTTTCCCGCCGGTGACCTGTTACAAGAATGAGCTTTTTCCCTATCTCTAGCATGGGCAGCCTCACGCCCGCTTTGTTAAGCAGTTCCGGGTCACTTCTCAGACGGTCGACCACATGCAGCAGAGCGTCGATCACCGTGTTGCCCGTTACGACGATACCCGTGTCGGACAGGCCTTCTTCCAGTAGTCGCCTGCGCGCAGTCTGGGTGGGGGCGTAATGCCGATCACTCAGCGCATCCGCCAGCCTGCGGTTCATCTCCTCAGGCCACGGCGCCGACATGTCCCTCGTGCGAAGCCCTGCCTCGACGTGCCCCACAGGAACATGAGCGTAAAATGCCGCCAGCGCCGTAGCCAACACGGTGGTCGTATCGCCCTGCACCAGAACGCGGTCGGGCATCGCGTCCGCCAATACCTCACGCATTCCGCTCAGTACTGAGCCAGTGACATCGGTGAGGTCCTGCTCCGGAGTCATCACATCAAGATCGTAATCAGGCTTCAGTTCAAACAACCGCAAGACCGAGTCCAGCATCTCCCGATGTTGCGCTGTGACGCACAGCAAATGTTCCACTCCATCGGCTGCCAACAGAGTACGCGCGACCATGGCCATCTTCACGGCCTCAGGGCGAGTCCCGACGACGGACAGAATACGCAAGTCAGACATGCTCCATGACAATCATTGATCGAACGTAATGTACCATGAGCTTTCAGCAAGGTCTGCTGGGCAGGTCGCCACGACGACGGTCGCGGGATTCATATCATCGTGCGGCTCAGGTCCAGTCCGGATGTATAGTCTCGGCACTTCGTCCTAAATTCAGCGTCCTGGATCTGCCATGAATGATTGGATGACTGATCAATCCTAGTGCAAACGTAGTTAAACCGGTCTGTTGAGTATACTTGGCACCCGGCTCTTACTGCGGACCGCTGCAGTCTAGTGTCTTCCCCTACTGAAGTGGAGCCGAATGGGATATCCTTGACCACCTCGGTCTGGATGAGCATTGTACTGCCTGCCACTGTTGAGGACGTGAAGGTATGCTCCGGCGAGTTTTCCCGCAAGGCCATTCTGTCCAATGACTCGAAGTACACAAAGTAGATTCCCTTCCCGACTACTTCCGCTCCTGAGAACGATGCCGCGAGAACGCTGTCAGATATGTAATGCTCCCCGTAGAGGTCGTCATCGTCCATCTTCGCGACGTACTTGCCCGACGCTGCTTCCACTCCGCGGTTCAGGCAGTCCCCTAAAGTCGTGCGGCCCTCGACGTGAATCACCTGCACGTTAGGAATGCCTGCAACTTCACGTTGGACGGCGTCGAGATCGAATTCCGCATTGTTCAAGATGAGGATCAGTTCCTTATTCTCGTAGGCCTGATTCTTGAAATTGTCGAGGCAGTGCCTCACATTCTGAGGACGCATCGTGGGCATCAGAACGCTTACCGGTGGCTGCTCGTGGTTGAGTGGCTCAAGTCCAACCCTGCGAAAGATCTCGTTCAGGCGGTGCCGATAGGTGTGGTTCTCGTGCACATGCCTGTAAGCAAGGTGTCCTTCGCGGATACGCGCCTCTTCGTCCCCCAGTAATTCTTGAAGGTGACTGGTCGTTTCCTGCTCGCTGTGCGTCACCCTCACGTGCTTCCCCAGCATCCGGCTCATGCCTACGGACTCCGACGAGATCACCGGCGTACCACACGCGAGGCTTTCAAACACTCGGCGAGCGAACATTGTCGGAGATTCGCTGATCGAGTTGACGTTTAGCATCACGTCATAGCAGCGATAAGCAGTTAGCATCGCTTCGTAAGAGAGGGTTCCCCTGACTGCTTCCTTGTATCGGTCCGGAAAGCTATGTTCCAGCCCGTATTCGGCCCGCGTCAGGTTGCGGTCGAAGATGTGCAGACCGCGCGTAAGGCTTGGGTCCAGCAAATGGCGGAGCCTTTCGGAGCGCGCCGGATACCTCTGTGGCACCCAACTCCCTGCGAAACACAGGGGGTACTTGGGCCACTCTCTCTCCCGCGATGGATTGTGTATTCTCGGCTGGGCCGCAAAGGGAAGTACGTATATCCGGTCGTGTCCCAGCGCCTCCCGGTATCGCGAAACGCAGTCCGCGTCCGAGGTGAAGACGAAGTCGAACTCCTTGGCAGCACCGAGAAAATCGTCGAAGTGCGGCGGGTCTTCTTTGTTCCAGAATATGGTCGGAATCCCGTTGGAACGACAGTATGCCAGCAACTCGCGCAGAGGATTGTCATCGTCGGCATCATAACCGACAATCCTGTTCTGCCACCTTCCATCATTGCCGCGCCATGCCGACTCCACAAAAAGGCATGCCGGGCGAATCCTCTCCATTCGTTCGCGCCAGTGCGTGCGGGAAACGAGCACGAGGTTCACATCATATCGCAGGGCGTGCTCCGTGAACTTGTCCACGATGGCCGCTACGACGGGACCGTCCTCCCCGGGCTCCGGAATCAACAGCGGCGGAAAATCGATAAATCCGGAAGGGTCGAGAAACGCATCTTCGGAGATGACATCCGGCTCTTCGGGGACGTAGGGACGCGGAGCATTTGGGGCTTCCGGGACCGCATCCTCCTCTGATGTAGCTGTGGACTTGGCCCGATAGAGTCGAATCATCTGCAACGGCAGCTTCCACAGCGTCAGCGGCCTCCTCGCCGCATCGACCATCGCCGCACCAACCAGAAACGATGTGCTCGATAGAGTCGTTTCGAGGTGCCGATTCAACGTCCTCACTTCACGTACTTTCGTGTCAAGCTCTCTTTTCCTAGCCGCGAGCCGCTCTTTGAATTTCGTCAGGGCGATCCGGTTCAACTTCGCCCAGAACTCGAGTTGAATCGTCTTCCGATCACCCTCGATAAGCTGGTTTTGAGCTGCCCTCTCCGTCTCGACTCGCTGCCGGAGTCGCCACTGGAGCCGTTCAATCTGACTGCTCTTCCTGGCCAGCACTTTGTACAGATCTCTCTGGGAAGCGGTCAGCGCATCCTCCGTCATGGACAGGATCGTCTGCCCATCGAGACGCTCCCACGAGACATCCCCCTGCTCCGCCAAGCGCCCTACGAAACGGATGTGATTGTCTTCTACGACCAGCGACTCCAGCGCCACTTTCGGCTTGATTAAACTGATGAAGTCAGTAAGGCTGAAGCCCTGACTTTCGTTATCGAGTGGATGGACTCCGAACTGCGTTGTTACGATGAACCGCCCTCCGGGACGGAGATGCTCCAGTCCCCTGTCCACCATTGCGCCCGAATCGTCAAGATAATCAAGTAGCTGCCCCATCACCACGGTGTCGAAGAGGCCGGTCACCTGCCGTGTCTCAGTGAAGTCTCCCTGGACGAATTCGACGCGCTCTCGCACCTCGTCAGGCTCCTTGGCCAGGTGTTCTCGTGCGAAGTCGAGCGCATCGGCATCGATATCCACCCCGGTGACCGAGACCCCGCGGCGGGCGAGCAGCACTCCCAGGATGCCTTCGCTGCAGCCCACGTCCAACACGCGGGGCCCATGAGCTTCAGCCGCGATCCAGTCGATCCGGCGGCGAAGCCAGTCGCCTGTAGGCCCTATATCAAGCAACCCAAGATACACTTGGGACACGCAGTCCCTCTTTGCGGGCGCCATCGGGACTCTCCCAGTCATAGTATTGCGCGGCTGAGGTCGAGACCCGGCGTATGATCTCGACATTCCTTCAGGACTTCGTTGTCCGGGGTCTGAGTGGTGTGATCCGACAATTGCCGTGTCCGCACTTGCACGAAGTTAAATCGGTCCGCCGAGTAGATTTTGCATCCGGCCTGCGCTGCGGCCCGTTGAAAATTCGTGTCTTCCTTAATTGAAATCGAATCGAAGGGTACATCGCGAACGACATCGCTCTTGATGAACAAAGTTGCGCCCCTTACGAAGAAAGTAAACGTGTGTTCAGGCGTCTTTTCCAGCAAGGCAGTAGCATTTGAAGCTTCGAAATACACAAAGTGCATACCCTTACCGACCACCTCCGCATCTGAGAACGAGGCCGCAAGGACACTGTCCGATAGGTACCGCTCACCGTAGTGATCGTCATCGTCCATCTTAGCAATATAGTCTCCCGACGCCGCTGCCACCCCCCGGTTGAGACAGTCTCCTAGAGTCGAACGTCCTTCGATATGGAGCACCTGTACGTTTGGAATGCCGTCGGTATGCCTGCGGATGGCTTCTAGGTCGAACTCCGCATTGTTCAAGAGGAGAAGCAGTTCCTTATCCTCATACGTTTGCTTCGTGAAGTTTTCAAGGCATCGGAGCACGTTCTCTGGGCGCATTGTCGGCATCAAAACACTTACGGAGGGTTGCTCAAGCTCGAGAGAACCTAGACCGACTGTGTGGAATATGCTGGCCATTCTGTGCCTGTAAGTATGGTTCTCGTGTACGAATCTGTAGGCCAGGTGGCCTTCGCGGACACGCGACTCTTCGTTTCCGAGGACTTCCACTAAGTGGTCAGTAGCGTCCTCTACACTGCGTGCGACTCTGACGTGCCCCTCAAGCATTTGGCTCATGCCGACGGACTCGGAGGAAATTACCGGCGTCCCGCACGCGAGGCTTTCAAATACCCTGCGGGAGAACATTGTTGGGGATTCAGAAACCGTGTTCACGTTCAGGAGAACGTTATAACAGCGGTAGGCAGTCAACATCTCCTTATATGATAGTGTTCCTTTAATCGCCTCCTTGTATCGGTCGGGGAAGTGGTAATTGGGTCCCATCTCGATACGTGAAAGGTTACGATCAAAAATGTGCAGACCGACAGGAAGTGCGGGGTCCAGCAGGGATCGGAGCGACTCGGCACGTTCGGGATATCGGTGTTGTATCCAACTCCCAGCGAAACAGACCGGATATTTGGGCCAGTCTTCTTGACGGGATGGATTGTGTAGTCTTGGGTGCGCCGCGAAACGCAGAACATACACACGGTCGTGCCCCAGTGTCTCGCGGTACAGAGGTATGCAGTCCGCACCGGTGCTGA
>JAPPDQ010000136.1:0-2144 GCA_028875495.1 Chloroflexota bacterium | reverse complement strand
GCATCGGTGGTGAAGACGAAGTTAAACTCTTTAGCGGCCCCAATGAAGTCATCGAAGTGCGGAGGATCTTCCTTGTTCCAAAATATGGTCGGGATCCCGTTTGAGCTACAATAGCGCAGCAAATCACCTAGTGGATTGTCATCCTGCCTTTCGTAGCGGTGAACCCTTCGCTGCCACTCTCCGCCATTGCCGCTAAACGTCGACTCAACAAGCAGGCATACAGGCCGAGTTGTTTCAATCTCAGTACGCCATCTTTCACGTGACAGAAGCAGAAGGTTCAACTCATACCGCAGCGAGTGTTCGGTGAACGTATCGAGTATGGCGGCCACCGGAGGGCCATTTGTCTTGGCCTCCGGCATGGATAGTGGTGGGAAGCTGACGAAACGAGAAACGTCCAAGTCCAAATAGGATGGAATGTTCCGGTAACGCTCATCTGAATCGCTCGCTTCGCTAGCTTCAACAGCCGGAGTGGAAGCTGAGCGATATAGTCGCAAGAGATAGAAAGGCAGCTTCCAGAGCTTCTTCGGCTGCTTGGCGGCATTTACGATTGCAGATCCTGCGAGGAACGACGTGCTTGAGTAAGCCGCCTGAATTCGATGCCTCAGCACACGAACCTCTGACTCTCTGGCATCAAGGTTCCTTTTCAGTTGTGTTGAGGCAAGTTTGTGTTGGGCTAGAGCGATGCGGTCCAGCTTCGTCTGCCGTTCAAGGTTTTCGATCCTGTTTCGAATTCCGTCAACTCTGTCCTTTAGACGCTCCCTCTGCCCTTCGAGTTCCTTGATGCGGCTCCCTCGCCTCGACAGCATTTCCCCCAGTTTCCCTTGGGAATCCATGAGCGCCGTCTCAGTCATGGACAAGACCGCGCCCTCATCGAGTCGCTGCCAGGAGGCCTCGCGGTATTCGGAAAGACTGCCCACGAAACGTATGTAACCGTCCTCCACGCTCATGTGCTTGAGCCCCAACCTCGGCTTCAGCAAATCAATCATGTCCGTAAGGCAAAAGGTCTGACGGTGGTCATCGTGAGGATGCAGTCCGAAGGGGGTCGTGATGACAATTCTTCCCTCTGGCCGGAGATGCTCCAGGCTCCGGTCCAGCAGCGCCTCCGGATCGTGGAGGTGCTCGAGAATCTCTCCCAGCACCACGGTGTCGAACTGACCGGTTACCGGCCGCTCGTTGATGAAGTCCCCTTGCACCAGGATGGCGCGGTTACGTACTTCCTCCGGCTCTTTGGCCAGCAGGTCACGCGCGAATTCGAGAGCCTCGGGGTTGGTCTCCACTCCTGTAACGTCTACGCCCCGGCGCGCGAGTAGGACCTCCAAGATTCCCTCGCTGCAACCCACGTCCAGCACCTGTGGACCTTGGGCTTGGTCTACCATCCAGTCGACTCGACGCCGGAGGACATCGCCGGTGTGACCCCAGTCCACTATGTCGAGATAGACCTGTGCGACTCTATCCCTCACTTGTGCGTCCCCCACAATAGCTTGCCCATCAGTCTCCATCATCTCGATATGACCACTCTCAGGTTCACGAGTCTGAACAAATCGGCAGTCCCAGTTTTTCGTGATCGCTGTCCTCGACGTCTGCCAGTCCACCGGGTATGCATCCGGTGAACCGGTTGCCTGCCATGCGCAGACGCTGCAGGCTCGATCCAAGATTGCCGAACTCGGATGGTATGGGGCCGCTAAGCCGGTTGCTGTGCAGATTCAGTTGAGCAAGACCGGTTAGCCGTGCTAGTTCTTCTGGTATCTCGCCGCTAAACCGGTTGTTTGACAGCCACAAGCTGCGTAGACCGTCGAGTTTCCCCAGTTCAACCGGTATCTCGCCCGTCAATCGGTTTTCATGGATATGCAACTCCTCGAGGTTCAATAGCCGTCCCACTTCCGCGGGGACGTTGCCGCTGAGCTTGTTGTTGTGGAGATTCAACCTCCTCAATTCGGATGCGCGGGCTAATGCTGTCGGGATAGCGCCGCTCAGTTCGTTGTTATCGAGAAGCAGCACCTCCAAGTTGGGAAGCTGTCCAAGCTCCGGCGGAATCGGACCGTTCAGCCGGTTGCCGTGGAGGTCGAGTTTGGTCAACTTCGAGAGTGATCCCAACTCAGGCGGCAATGACCCGCTCAACTCTCTTTGTCGGAGAATCAGCCGAG
>JAPPDQ010000570.1 GCA_028875495.1 Chloroflexota bacterium | reverse complement strand
GCGAACTACGTCTACGTCGTCCCGGGCATCGGCCTGTACATCATCGGCGTGTGGTTTCGCACACTGCGATGGCGGCGACTGCTCCACCACATACGACCGATCCCCACCACTCGGCTCTTTCCCGTCGTCGTCGTCGGATACATGGCGAACAACCTCCTTCCACTCCGGCTGGGCGAGCTCGTGCGCAGCTACTACGTCGGCGACCGAGAGCAGGTCAGCAAAGCGGCAGCGCTCGTAACCATCTTCATCGAGCGTCTCCTAGACGCCCTCATGCTGCTGCTCTTCATCCTGGTGATTGCCATATTCGTGCCGCTTATCGGCCTGGCGGAGGGCTTCGAGGAGCGCTTCAGCCTGCCGTGGCCGCTGCTCGCCGGAGCCATTAGCATTCCCTTCATCGTCGCCTTCGGTCTCCTGGTCGTGGTGGCCTACACTCCGGCAAAGGTAAGGGCGTTAATCTCGCTCGTACTGCGCCTCATGCCCACGGCCATTGAAAGCCGACTGATGCACATCGTGGATATGTTCCTGGAAGGACTGGAGTCTCTCAAGAGCCCTTTGACTATTCTCGCCGTCTTCATACTCTCGGCCCCGGTGTGGCTCTTCGAAGCGGGCCTGTTCCTCTTCGTTGGGTACTCCTTCGGGTTCCACGAGATATACGACAACCTGCCGGAACTCATCGTCGTGATGATTCTGGTGACCGCCATAGCAAACATCGGCGCTTCCATCCCCGCGGGACCGGGCGGTATCGGCCTGTTCGAAATCATAGCGCGTGAGACGTTGGTACTCCTTCCTCTCGCCACGATGGACCGCGCAGTCGCGGGAGCGTACGTCGCAGTGGTACACGCCTGCCTGCTTATCCCGATGATCGTGCTCGGACAGTTCTTCCTGTGGACGCAGCACGTATCGCTCCGCAGCCTTACGAGGCTCGGCCAAGACAAGGACCGGGAGTCGGACGAATGAGAGTTGGAATCATCGGCGCCGGAGCGACCGGGCTGACGGCGGCATACGAGTTGACCAAGCACGGTCACGAGGTTGTGGTCTACGAGCGCGCGTCATTTCTGGGGGGACAGGCGTCCACGTTCGACGTTGGCGGCGCTCCACTGGAACGCGGCTACCACCACCTCTTCACCGGCGACACCGACATTCTCGATCTCATCGACGAGATCGGACTCGGCGAACGGATGCGGTGGTATGGGTCAAAGGTGGGCACGCTTTACGACGGGAAGATCTATAACTTCGTCACTCCGATTGACCTTCTGAAATTCAAGCCGCTCAGTCTCTTCAACCGGTTTCGTCTCGGCATCTCCACGCTGCTCCTGCGGCGGATGAAGGACTGGCGCCACCTCGAAGACGTTCCCGCGGCCGACTGGCTCCGTCAACACGCGGGGGAGCAGGCCTACGATGTGTTCTGGGGGCCCATGCTGCGCGGAAAGTTCGGCGAGGAGTTCTACGGCGAGATCGGGATGCCGTGGATATGGGGCAAGATCAACACCCGCTTCGCATCGCGCGGCAAGAGCATGTCCCGCGAGATGCTCGGCTACCCCATCGGCAGTTTCGGCGAGGTGTTCGACATCCTAGGCGAACGAGTGCGTGAACGGGGCGGTGAAGTCCACCTCAAAACCGAGGTATCAGCTATCGGGACAAAGTCGGGCGGGCTCACCGGCCTCCAAGTGGACTTCCTCGAACGCGGGGAGTCGACCTTCGTCCCGTTTGACGCGGTGATATCCACAACGCAGTGTCACATATTCGCGCGACTTCTCCCCGACCTGCCGAGCGACTACTTGGCGAAGTTGAAGAACACCAACTACCTCTCTGCCCTTCTCCTGATCCTCGTGCTCGATCGGCCGCTCTCCCACATCTACTGGTTGAACGTGGCCGACCGTTCGGTTCCATTCGTGGGAGTGATAGAGCAGACCAATATGGTCGAGGCTGAACACTACGGCGGCAGACACATCGTCTACCTGTCCAACTACCTCTCGCGCAAGGACCGGCTCTACAACCTCAGCCACGAAGAGCTGCTCGACGAGTACGCGCCGCACCTCCGAAAGATCAACCCGGACTTCGACCGGTCATGGATAGTGGAAAGCCACCGTCAGCATGTGGACGCCGCCCAGCCCATCATCGGCACCGGCTACTCAGACAAGATGCCAGCTCACCGCACACCGATCAAGGGCGTCTACCTCGCCAACACGGCACAGGTCTACCCGGAAGACCGGGGAACGAACTACAGCGTACGCATGGGCGCGATGATCGCCGAAACGCTGATGAAGGACTATGAGTAAATTGACACGAATTTCGGGCGGTGAGTATAATCAATGATTGGTAACGAACTATGAAACGAACATATCAACCAAAGAAACGCCGCCGGATGCGAGTTCACGGTTTCCGTTCTCGTATGCGGAGCAAGAGCGGCCGGAAGGTACTCAAGCGTCGGATGTTCAAGGGACGCACGCGTCTCACCGTATAGCCGTGCAGAATGCAACGGGAAAGCCGGTTGCGCAAGACGGCGGACTTTGCGGCAGTATGGTCCGAGGGCCAGTCGCGAGTCGATAGGCTTTTCGTCGTGAGGGTCAGACCCAACGGCCTAGGAGTGACCCGGTTCGGCTTTTCGGTAAGCAAGCGCATTGGGAACGCCGTCGCACGCAATCGCGTGAAGCGTCGGCTTCGCGAGGCGGCCCGGTCAGCATCGCTGGAGGCAGGATTCGATATCGTGATTGTCGCCCGCAACGGGGCCGCCGAGGCCGATTTCGCTAAAGTCGAACGTTCAATTCACAAACTGCTCAGGCGCGCCCGTGTATTACGCCAAGTGGAAAACGGCGCGACGCCGAGCAGTGTCACTGAAGTGGGCGAGCACGAGATCAACGGGGGTGGCGATGCGTAAGGCGGCGTTGGGAGCGATAACGCTGTACCAGTTGACGCTGTCTCCTGTACTCTTCCGAGGGGTGTGCCGTTTCCACCCGTCGTGCTCGCAGTATACCTATGAGGCAATCCAACAGTACGGCGTGCCCAAGGGCGTCTGGCTCGGCATCAAACGGCTCAGCAGGTGCCAGCCTTTTGGCTCCGGTGGGTACGATCCCGTCCCATGAACGAACTTGATGTGAGAGGTCGCGCGGCGCGTCTTCACCTGCCCCGACCTCTCGGACAATCTCCTAGCATTTGAATACCATAATCGGAACTACTAAACTCCAATCGGGCCGTCCCAGCCTGCTCAAGCTGATTTTGGCTTCGGCGGCACTGGCCCTCCTCATCACCGGTTGCGTGCGCCCTGGGACTCCACAGGGCTGGTCGGGTGTCGCCATAGAGAACGACCAACTCTACGTCGGCACACAGGACAGGGACATCCGCGCCCTGAACGCAGAGACGGGCGAGACGGTCTGGGGCTTCAGCCTGCGCGGCGAAGTCGAATCCGACCGCGCCGTCTACGGGACTCCGGCAATCTCTGATGGCGTGGCCTACGTCGGCGGCTACGACGGCACGCTGTACGCCCTTAACTTGGCGAACGGCAACGACGTCTGGGATGCCACCATCGGCGACGGCTCCCCCATAGTCGGAGGAATTGCCGTAGGTGGAGGACTGGTATTTGTCGGGTCGAGCGACGGGACGCTTTACGCCTACGACGCGGCTGACGGTATCTACCAGTGGAAGTACGAGACAGGCAACAGCATTTGGGCCACGCCCGCCGTGGCGAACGACAGGGTCTACTTCGGGTCGATGGACCAGAAGGTATACGCGCTCGATCTCGACGGCCAAAAGCTATGGGATTTCCACTCTGGTGGGGCCGTGACGGCTCGGCCGCTCGTGCAGGACGGTCGGGTCTACATCGGCTCGTTCAGCAGCGATTTCTTCGCACTCGACGCCGAGACCGGCAACGTTATTTGGAAGTTCCCCGACGCAATCAACTGGTACTGGAGCCGCGCTGTGACCAACGGCGACACCATCTTCGTCGGATCGACCGACGGCAACCTGTATGCGCTCGACGCGGCGACGGGTAGGCTGCACTGGGTGTATCCAACGGAAGGATCCATCGTCGGCGCTCCCGCCCTGATTGGGGACCGCGTCGCCGTCGGGTCCACCGACGGCAGGATTCGGCTTGTGAGGCAGCAGGACGGCCAGGACGAAACCCAGTGCAATATCGGCGCTGCCATCAAAGCGCCACTAACGGCCCAGGGAGACTTCCTCTTCTTCCGGTCCGACGACCGGAGCATCCGTGCGCTGGAAGTCAACCCCAACGGCAATCCCGATGAGATATGGGTACACCGCTCCGATCAGGACGACCCTGTCGCTCGTGATTGGACGCGGTCCTGCTAGCGATGATTTTTTTCGTAAAGGACGACATGTCGAAATCCAAGCCGGTCGTACAGCGTGAAAGTAGACCGGTAAAGGCGGAATCTTGGAGCTAATCGGCGACCTCTGGGACCTGATCATCAACAGGCCGATGATCAACAGCCTGGTATTCCTGTACTGGGTCTTCTTCAGCAACTTCGGCCTGAGCATCATCGTGTTCACCATAGCGACGCGCCTTCTCATGGTGCCGCTCACCCTGCGGCAGTTGAAGATGACGAAGGCCATGAGCGAGCTTGCCCCGAAGGCCCAAGAGATCACCGAGAAGTACAAGGACGATCCGCAGCGCCGTTCCCAGGAGACGATGAAGCTCTACCGGGAGTCGGGCGTCAATCCCGTCGGCTGTCTCGGCCCGCTCGTTCTCCAGATGCCGATCTTCATCGGCCTGTTCTGGGCCCTGCGCTCGACCCTTGCATCCACACCCGAGAGTCTCGCCGACCTTGCGACCAAGCTCTACCCATGGCTCCCCGGTGTAGGAGAATCCATTCCTATCGATCCATTCTTCCTGGGACTGGACCTGGGCCTGCTTACTTCCGCCCACGGGATAATCGGTACGTTCCTTGCCCTGATAGTCGCAGGTTCGACGTGGCTCATGCAGAAGATGAGCACATCCAAGGCAACCAGCCCACAGCAGGAGCAGACGAGCAGGATGCTCCTGTGGTTCATGCCCATCATGATCGGCGTCTTCTCCCTGCAGTTCGAGACGGGGCTTACTATATACTGGACGGTCTCCAACATTGTTGGAATCATCGTGCAGGGATTCATCGGCGGATGGGGTCAGGTCAGGGAGGCATTCTCCTTCGGTTTCATTGCCGCCCTGTGGGGCAAGCCCCCGGCGGCACAGGAGAAGGCCGGTTCACAATCATCGACAAATAAGAGCGGCGGTAAGGCCTCGGACGACTCAACCGACGACGGCGACGACTCCGAGTCCGGCCTTCGTTCAGAGGAGGCAGCATCCGATGAACAGCGTAGAAATGACGGGCAAAACGCCCGAAGAGGCGATAGAGTTCGCTCTAAAGGAGCTAGACGCCGAGCGCGGCGAGGTCGAAATCGACGTCGTTAATCGCGGAAAGTCGGGCATCCTCGGCATCGGAGGAGAGCCTGCAAGGGTCCGAGTCACCCTCATCGATCAGCCCTCGGATCTCGCTCGGATCGCCACCGAGGTTCTGGAAGACCTCATAGAGCGAATGGACGTGCTGGCATCCGTCCACCTAAAGCAGGCGTACAACGAAGAGGTCGACGGCCCCATCATCGAGGTTGACGGCGAGGACTCCGGCCTGCTGATAGGTCGCCGGGGTGAGACTTTGCGGGCGCTCCAGTTCATAGTCAGCTTCATCTGCGCCAAGCGGATGGGGGAGCGCGTGAACTTATTCGTGGACGTAGCCGGCTATCAAGAGCGTCGCTACAACTCGCTCCGAAACCTGGCACGCCGAGTCGCCCAGCGGGTCGCGGACGGTGGACGGCCCATCACCCTCGAACCCATGCCGCCCAACGAGCGGCGCATCGTCCACCTGACTCTCGCGAACGATCCGAACGTCACCACAGCAAGCGTCGGGCACGGAGATCAGCGCCAGGTCGTCGTCGAACCACAGGAGTAGAGGGCGCCGGCAGAGGAGACACGGTTGGAGAGTGTATGTAGGAACCGATAAGACCGTTCGCCCTGAGCTTGGCGGAGGGCGTTTCATGGTTCGACAAGCTCACCACGAACGGTTCCGGTTGACTACAAACGGAGGACTCAGAGGTGAGAGTCGGAGTACCCAAAGAGACTGCTGAGGGCGAACGCAGGGTCGCTCTGACCCCGAACGCGACATCCCGGCTCGTAAACGGCGGGATCGAGGTCGTCGTGGAGTCGGGGGCCGGTGATGAATCGTTCTTCTCCGACGAGGAGTACCAAGAGGCGGGCGCGACGACTGCCTCCTCCGCGTTCGAGTCCGTCGATTTGGTCGTGGGGATTCGGAAGCCGGACATCGTGACATCTCTCGCGTCCGGGACTGCTCTGGCGGCCATGATTCAGCCACTGGTGGATCACGCTGCGGTCAGGTCTCTCGCCGAGGCGGGGGTGACGAGCTTCAGCATGGATACCATTCCGCGCATCGCGCGGGCGCAGAGCATGGACGTTCTGTCGTCTATGGCGTCGCTTGCTGGATATAAGGCCGCGATCATTGCCGCCGATGCGCTGGGCAAGCTCTTTCCCATGATGATGGCCGCGTCCGGCACGACTCCTCCCGCAAAGGGACTGGTGTTGGGGGCGGGCGTGGCGGGACTTCAGGCCATCGCCACCGCGCGCAGGCTGGGAGCCGTGCTGTCGGGTTACGACGTTCGCCCGGTCGTCCGAGAGCAGGTCGAGAGCCTCGGCGCGACGTTCCTTGAGGTCAAGCTTGAGGAGGAGGCTGAGGACGCCGGAGGCTACGCCCGCGAGCTGTCCGAAGAGGCGCGTCGCAAGGGGCAAGAGCTGGTCCACTCCGCCGTGCAGGATATGGACTTCGTCATTACCACGGCGGCCATTCCCGGAAGGCCTGCTCCGAAACTGCCCGACGTCGGAATGGTGCGTGACATGCAGCCCGGAGCCGTAATCGTCGATCTTGCAGCCGAGAGCGGCGGGAACTGCGAACTGACCAAACCCGGCGAGACGGTCGTCGAGAACGGCGTGACCATAGTCGGGCCATTGAACCTACCGAGTTCGATGCCGACGCACGCCAGCCAGATGTATGCGCGCAACATGCTCAACTTCATCAACCACACCACCAAGGACGGAGATCTCATCATCGACACCGAGGACGAGATCACGAAGGGATGTCTGATTACGCACGGCGGCGATATCGTCCACGAGGCGACGGTCGCGGCGATGAAGACAAACGAAGGGTAGGCGAACCATGATTGAAAGCGAACTCCTCATCAAGATTTTTATCTTCGTGCTGGCCGTGTTCGTGGGGTTCGACCTGATAACGAAGGTGCCCCCTACCCTGCACACGCCGCTGATGTCGGGTGCGAACGCGATATCCGGCATAACGATTCTGGGGGCGCTGTTGGTGGCCGGGCGTGGTGACACGACTCTCGCCATCATTCTGGGCTTCCTCGCGGTGGTGCTGGCGACCATCAACGTGGTCGGAGGATTCGCGGTGACCGACCGGATGCTCCAGATGTTCAGAAGAGGGCCTACGGAGGACCGCTGATGGACGATTTCGACTTCCCTATTCTCATCAACGCCTTCTACCTCCTTGCGGCAGTCCTCATATTCCTGGGGCTGAAGCGGCTCGGCTCGCCGGCGACGGCGCGCGAGGGCAACCGCATCGCGGCGCTCGGAATGCTGATCGCGGTGGTGGTCACGCTGCTCGACCGGGAGATCGTCAGGTTCGAGATCATCGTGGCGGGGATAGTCGTCGGAGCAGCCATCGGGGGTGTATTCGCCCGGGCGATTCGCATGACGGCCATGCCGCAGCTCGTTGCTTTGTTCAACGGTTTCGGCGGAGCGGGGTCGGCGGTCGTGGCGGCGGCGGAATACCTGCGGCTGGCCGACGCCGGCGTCGAGATGCCGCTCGACGTGTCGGTGACGATCATGCTCGGCACGCTGGTGGGGCTGGTAACCTTCTCCGGGAGCATCGTCGCGTTCGGAAAGCTCCAGGAGCTTATCGACGGCAAGCCCATCACTTACCCACTCCAGAAGACGGTCAGCGCGGCGGTGTTCCTCGCCATCGTGGGAGTTATTGTGTACCTCGTGGCGGGGGGCGACCCGGTCGCGTACTACGGGCTGATAGCTCTGTGCCTGATATTGGGCCTGCTGCTGGTTATACCCATCGGCGGGGCGGACATGCCAGTGGTGATCTCACTGCTGAACTCGTACTCCGGCATAGCCGCGGCCATGGCAGGGTTCGCGCTCGGGAACGTGATGCTCATCATCGCGGGTGCGCTCGTAGGGGCGGCGGGGCTGATCCTCACGCAGATCATGATTAAGGCGATGAACCGCTCGCTGGCAAACGTGCTGTTCGGGGCGTTCGGTGCGGAGGCGTCGGGAGGTACAACAGAGAGCGCGGAGGAGAAGGTCGTCCGCGAGGCGACCGCGGAGGACGCTGCGGTCGCGATGGCGTACTCGGGGTCGGCGATCCTGGTGCCCGGCTACGGGCTGGCCGTTGCGCGCGCGCAGCACCAGCTCAAGGAGGTGGGCGAGCTTCTGGAGGCCCGGGGCGTGGACGTGCGGTACGCGATCCACCCCGTAGCGGGCAGGATGCCGGGTCATATGAATGTGCTGCTAGCGGAGGCCGACGTGCCGTACGACAAGCTCTATGACCTCGATGAGATTAACGACCGGTTCCCCGATACCGACTTCGTGCTGGTTATCGGCGCGAACGACGTGGTCAATCCGGCCGCGCGAGACGAGCAGGGCAGCCCGATCTACGGGATGCCGATCCTTGAAGTAGACAAGTCGCGGCAGGTGCTGGTCCTCAAGCGGAGCCTGAACCCCGGGTTCGCCGGACTGGACAACGAGTTGTTCTACAAAGAGAACACGATGATGCTCTTCGGGGACGCGCAAGACTCGCTGACGCGGGTGATTGGGGAGATCAAGGAACTGTAGGGAGACAGCCTCTCTGTGTCTCTCCCCGGTGGAGGAGGGCTTTTTCTAACCCTCTCCCACGACGGGCTGACAGGGGTAGGCATTTGGTATTTCTTACCTGCGAAGTCGCAGCCACGGTCATGTCATTCCTCACTCCGCTTCGCTGCGTTCGGAATCTCAAATACTCGTCTCCGAGCCAAGCTCCGTAGCCGGAAACATGTCATGACTGTGGCACAACATTTTAGATTCCTCGCTCCGCTCGGAATATTTCATGAGGGTTGCCACCCTCACCACCTAGAATGAAAACATGCGAGAGGCGGAGACGGGCGATTCGCGAATCGCCCCTACGAGTGGTTTGCCGGGGGGTATTTTCGTAGCAATCGTTCATGTCGGTTGTCACCGACACCACCAATCATGAAAA